>NZ_JBSGXZ010000027.1:0-125697 GCF_053610285.1 Lentzea sp. NPDC054927 | reverse complement strand
CACCAACGGCAGGCACACCCGGCGGCGTTGACCGGCGACCACCGCGGGCCCGGCCAGAAACGCCCAGCCCAGGCGCAGCAACCGGTCCTCCTGGTGCAGCGCGTCGAACGCGGCGAGGTGCTGCACCTCGGCACGCGCGTGCCGGGGGGCGTTCCAGGTGATCGGCGCCTGCTCCCGCGTCGCCGTGATCGCCTGCCACCACGGGCCGTGGTCGCCGAGCCACAGCAGACCCGCGGCCTTGCTGAGGTCGAGCTGGACCTTCTGCGGCTGCTCGGCGGCGCTCAAGCGGGCCAGGGTGCGCAGGACAGCCGGAACGTTCACGGCGTCCATCGTGCCATCACGACCGATGACTCGATGGACGCCGCGTCACAGCAACGTCGAACAGTTAGAGCGTCAGGCTCCACGTGTCGATGGTGCCGACATCGGCGGTGGCCGCGTCACGGACCTGAAGCTTCCAGGTGCCGTTGCGCGTCTCCGACGACAGGTTGACCGTGAAGGTCTGGTCGATGTTGTCCGCGCTACCGCCCGCACGGTTGTGCAGCAGGTAGAGCGAACCGTCCGGCGCGACCAGGTTGACGATCAGGTCGCCCTTGTAGGTGTGCTTGATGTGCACCTCGACCTGGCTGGACGCCGACGCGGTGCCGGTGCAGCCCGAGAACGTGATCGACGACGTGACCGTCGAGTTGTCCGGGATGGCGACGTCGGTGCCGTTGGTCTGCTTGGCACAGGTCGCAGAGCCGACCGTCCACGTGAACGAGGTGCTGCCGGAACCACCTGCGGTGGCCGCGGCCGTCACGGTCACGTTGTACGTGCCCGCAACGGAAGCCGTGCCGGTGACCAGACCGGTGGACGACCCGATGGACAGGCCCGTCGGCAGACCGGTGGCCGACCACGTGTACGGCGCGGTGCCGCCGGACGCGGACAGCTGCAGGTTCGCCGAGCCGTTCAGCGCGGTCGTCTGAGCGCCGGGGTTGGTCACGGAGACGCCGGGAACGCCGCCGGTGTTGGTGCGCAGCAAGCGGTTCGCCGAGTTGGCACCGGGGTTGGTGACCTTGTTCGGGGTGGCCGCGGCGATGATCGCCGCCTGCACCTCGGCCGGGGTCTTGGACGGGTTGCCGGCGAGGTACAACGCGGCCGCACCGGCGACGTGCGGGGACGCCATGGACGTACCGCTCATCGTGGCCGAGCCGGTGTTGTTGTTGTACGACGCGGAAACGATGTCCTGGCCAGGTGCGAACAGGTCGCTGCACGTGCCGTACGAGGAGAACGACGCGCGGGCATCGGTGCGGGCCGTTGCCATGACGTTGATCGTCTCGGTGACGCGCTGCGGCGAGTACTTGCAGGAGTCGTCGTTGAAGTTGCCCGCCGCCACGACGTAGGTGACGCCGCGGCCGATCGACGCGCGGACGGCGTCGTCGAGCACACGGCTCGGCTCGTTCGCGGTTCCGGTGTAGAGGCTCATGTTCGCGACCGCCGGCAGGACGGCGTTCGCGGTGACCCAGTCGACGCCCGCCGCCTCGGTGGCCACGGAGCCGCCGCCGGCGCAGTTGAGCACGCGGACGGCCTTGAGCTTGACGCCCTTCGCCACACCGAACGTGGCGCCGCCGACCGTGCCGGACACGTGCGTGCCGTGGCCCTGGCAGTCCTTGCCGTTCTGGCCGTCGGTGAACGCGTCGAACCCGAACGTCGCCCGGCCACCGAAGTCGCTGTGGCTGTAGTTGATGCCGGTGTCGATCACGTACGCGGTGACGTTCGAGGCGTCGGTGCTGTAGCTGTACTTGTTGTCCAGCGGCAGATCAGCCTGGTCCGCGCGGTCGAGTCCCCACGACGGCGGGTTGAGCTGGTCCGTCAGCACCTGAACGGTCCGGTCCTGCTCCACATAGGCCACAGCCGGGTCGGCCGCCAGGCGCTTCGCCTGCTTCGCCGACATGTTCGCCGAGAAGCCCTTGAACGCGGCGCGGTAGGTGAAGCCGATCTTGCCGCCGTAGCGCGTGGCCAGATCGCCGGCGCGGCCGCCGACCTCCGCGCCGGTCATGGTGTTCTTGAGCACCACGATGTAGCTGTCCTGGACGGCGTTCGGCGCGCTCTCCGCGACGATCGGTCCCTCCGGTTGCGCGGCGGCAGCCTGTGGGAGCGCTAACACCGTTCCAACGGCGGCGATTGCCGCCACACCGAGCGTGCGCAGGGTGCGTTGTCTCATCACTGCTCCTTGATCGCAGGGAAACCGCGTGCGAACGCGGGCCGGCCCTCGACGGCCCTACAGATGCGTTCACACGCGGTTGCGAAACAGCGGTAGTCCGCTAGTGCGGACGTGATGAGTCTTTAGTTGCGACAACGATGAGAACAAGCGACTTTCGTACGGTTGTCAGCCGGCCAGCGCGAAAAGATCCTCCGGCTGACCCGACTGCTTCAGCTGGGCCAGGGACTGCTTCTCCAGCTGACGGATCCGCTCGCGGGTCAGTCCGAGCTCCTCGGCGACCTCCTGGAGCGTGCGGGCACGCCCGTCCTCCAGGCCGTACCGCAGGCGCATGATCCGGCCCTGCCGTGCGGGCAGGACGTCCAACAAGGACCGCACGCCCTCGGTGAACTCCTGCTGTTCCACGAATTCCGGCGCGGACACGCCGTCGATGTCCTGGATCAGGTCGCCCAGCACCGAGTCGCCCTCGTCGCCGACCGGCGTCTCCAGCGACACGCACGAGCGGGCCGCGTCGCGCAGGTCCTGCACGCGCGTCGGCGAGCACTTGGCCTCGGCGGCGATCTCGTCGATCGTGGCCTCACGCCCGAGTGCCGCGGACAGCTTCTGCCCGATCTTCTTGAGCTTGTTGACCTCCTCCACCACGTGCACCGGGAGGCGGACCGTGCGGGTCTGCTCTGCCAGACCCCGTTCGATCGCCTGACGGATCCACCACATGGCGTAGGTGGAGAACTTGTAGCCCTTGGCGTAGTCGAACTTCTCGACCGCGCGGATCAGCCCCAGGTTGCCCTCCTGGACCACGTCCAGGAACGGCAGGCCGCGGAACGAGTGCTTCTTCGCGACCGACACGACCAGGCGCAGGTTCGCGCGGATCATGTGGTCCTTGGCGCGCTCGCCCTCGGCGACGATCCGGCGCAGCAGCCGCGGGTCGCGCGTCGTGTCCCCGCTCAGCAGCAGGTGCGCGGCGTAGACCCCGGCCTCGATGCGCCTGGACAGGTCGACCTCTTCGGCCGCGGTGAGCAGCGGGGTGCCGCCCACGTCGCGCAGGTACTGGCCGACCAGGTCCGCGTCCTGCTGGCCGGACGCGCGGTTCTTCAGATCTGCAGGCATGACAAATCCCCCCGTTTCCGTTGGCAGGAGTGGCAGCCGGAAGTGGCTGCACCTATGTGTAACGGTTCAGAGGCCTTGGTCATTCCGCGGTTCGGGCTGTGACCTCAACCTCACCTGCGTGATCGCGTGGTGCTCGACCTCCAGCACCTCGATCTTCCAGCCGGAGACCTCCACCACGTCACCGGGTTCGTCCGGGATGCGGCCGAGGAGCACCAGTGCCAGACCGGCGATCGTCGAGTACGGACCGGGCGGCGCATCCCGCAGTTCGACGCCGACGTCCACCAGGTCGTGCACCGGGAACGTGCCGGGCAGTTCGATCGAACCGTCCGGTTCGGTCTTCACCGCCACCACGTCCGGGTCGGTCTCGTCGTAGATCTCGCCGACGATCTCCTCGAGCAGGTCCTCCAGCGTCACGATGCCGTCGACCGCGCCGTGCTCGTCGACCACGAGCGCCATCTGCTCGTGCTCGGCCTTCATGCGCCGCAACGCGTCCGCGACCCGCACCGAGTCCGGTAGCACCATCGGCGGGCGTGCCACGTCCGCCAGTTCCACCGCGTCGTCGAGCAGATCGCGCAGGTGCACCACACCGATCACGTCGTCCAGGTGGCCGTCCTTCGTCACCGGCGCCCGTGAGTGTCCCGACCTGGCCAAGACTTCCCGCGCGGTGGCGGTGTCCAAACCTGCTTCGAGGATCGTCACAAGTCGCCGCGGCACCAGCACCTCGCGCAGCCGCCGTTCGTGGATCTCCAGCGCGCCGGTCATGATCTCGCGCTGTTCGGGGTTCAGGTGCTGTTGCACCTCAACGAGATCACGCAGCTCCTCCGCCGACATCTGTTCCTCTTCGACGTCCGGGTTGCCGCCGAAGATCCGCACCACCAGGTCGGTCGCCTTGCTGAGCAACCACACGACGGGCCGTGACACGGCCGACAGCAGGTCCAGCGGGCGCGCGATGATCTTCGACCAGCGCACCGCGTACTGCATGGCCAGGCGCTTCGGAGCCAGTTCCCCGAACACCAGCGTCACAAACGTGAGAACAACGGTCACCAATGCGATCGCGACGCTGTTCGCCGCACCGCCGAGGAATTCCAGCAACGGCACGAGCGGCTGTGCGAGAGAGACGGCCGCTGTCGCCGAAGCGAGGAATCCGGACAGCGTGATGCCTATCTGGATGGTCGCGAAATACCTGTTCGGATCACGTGCGAGGCGCACGAGCGTGCGATGCCCTTCGCGTTCCAACGACCGTAGTTGACCTTCGCGCAACGACACCAATGCCATCTCGCTGCCGGCGAACGCCGCGTTGAGCAAAACCAATACCGAGACCAGCGCGAGGTTGAAGCCATAACCATCCACGAGTTTGGGGTAGCACGCGCAGTGGTAATTCGCACTCTGACGGCCATCTTGAGCAGCCAGGAGGGCCCGTGCCGAACGAGGTGGGGAGAGAGATGGACACCCCCGAGGTGCTGAGCGCCTCCACGAGGACCCTGTACACCTTGCCGGAGGAGGAGCCGGACCTCTCGGCGATGCGCTCGTGGATCAACACTTTGTTGCGGGATCTGCCGGAGGATCTGCTGCTCGACATCTTGCTCGTGTGCACGGAACTCGCGAGCAACTCGTACGAGCACGCCGATGGGCCTCGTAACGTGCGGGTCCAACGACATACCGACTTCATCCGGGTCGAGGTCGATGACCACACACCGGCAGAGCTTCCGCAGCTCGGCCGGTCACGGCTCGGTGACACCCGCGGACGCGGCCTGATCCTGATCGCGAATCTCTCTCGTTGCTGGGGCACACGCGAGTTCACCGGCGGCAAGACCGTCTGGGCGGAGGTGAACGCATAGATCGTCTGTGCGTTTCGCACAGTGAAGTCATGACACCGCGCGGATGGGTCTTGCGGGGAGTTGCCTCGACTCTCAACGTATGACAACTCACTCCGCAGTACGGCAGCTGGTGCGCCGCCCGGTGGTCCGGGCCCTGGCCGACCGCTGGCCGATGGTGATCGCGCTGGTCATCTCGTTCGACTTCTGGCAGGTGCCGCTGGTGCCTCCCACCTGGGCACTGCTGGCGATCCACGCCGCATACCTGTTCTGGGGCCGCCGGGCCCCGCGGGTGCAGCTCGTGGTGTTCGGTCTGTACCTCCTGCTGGCCGCCGCGGTGATCGTGGTGTCGCCGCACACCGGTGTACTGCTGATCGCTCTGGGATGGGGCGCGCACGCCGTGTGGGATCTCGTGCACCACATCCGCAACGCTGTCGTGCCGCGCTGGTGGTCGGAGTTCTGCGGGGTGTTCGACCTGGTCATCGCGGTCACGATCCTGCTGAAGTGGCTCTAGGCTGATGGCGATGAACGATCTGCCGCACTCCGCGCTGCGCGGGACGCTGCACCTGCTGTGGATGGGGTCCCTGGTCGTGCCGCTGCTGGCGGTGCTGCGCGAGCCGTCGCCGATGCGCTGGATCGGGATCCTCGGCCTGCTGGTGCTGGCCGTCGCGTACGCCCTGGCGTTGCGGGAAGCCAAGGTCTGGGTGCTCGTCGCCGCTGTCGCGCTCTCGATTCCGCTGGTGGCGCCGTTCGGTCCGGACGAGCTGTCGACGTGGGCGTGGATCGGTGGCGGTGCGGCCGGGTTCGCGCCCCTGCTGCTGAGCGGTGTGTGGCGGTGGATGGCGGCGATCGGCGCGGTCACCCTGTCCGGGGTGGTCGGGTTCTTCGTGACCCGTGACCAGCAGACGTACCAGTGGATCGCGATCGCGGTCGGCGCGACGATCGTCGCGATGGCCGGGCTGCCGATGTGGTTCGCCGGGTTGCTGGCGCAGGCGAGGGCCGGGCGCGAGGCCCAGGCGGAGCTGGCGGTGAGCGAGGAACGGCTGCGGTTCGCCCGTGACGTGCACGACCTGCTCGGCCACCGGCTGACCGTGATCGCGCTGAAGTCCGAGCTGGCAGGGCGGCTCGCGTCGACCGACCCCGAACGCTCGTCCTCGGAGGCCTTCGAGGCGCAGCGGCTGGCATCGTCGGCGCTGGAGGAGGTGCGTGACGCCGTGCACGGCTATCGCGCGGTGAACCTGCCCGAACAGCTGGAGGCCGTCCGGAACGTCATGCAGGAAGCAGGTATCCGGTGCACCGTCTCGGACGTACCGGTGGACGGGGAAGGCGCCACGCAGCTCGCCCTGGCGCTGCGTGAGGCGTGCACCAACGTGCTGCGGCACAGCCACGCGACGTGGTGCATGATCGACGTCGCTGTCGCTGAGGAGACCGGGGAGGTGCGGATGACCGTCACGAACGACGGCGCCGGTCCTGGCCCTTCCCGCGAGGGCAACGGCATCCGCGGCATGACCGAACGACTGGTCGCGGTCGGCGGCCAGGTCACCGTCGAACGGGCCGCCGACGAGTTCACGCTGCAGGTCGTGGTGCCCGCGTGATCAGAGTGCTGCTGGCCGACGACGAGGAACTGATCCGCGACGCCCTGGCGGCGTTGCTGGACCTGGAACCGGATCTCGAGGTGGTGGCCCGAGCGGGCGACGGCCGGGCAGCCGTCGAGGCCGCGCGCGCCCACCGCCCGGACGTGGCCGTGGTGGACCTGCAGATGCCGGAACTGGACGGCCTGGAGGTGACGGAGGAGCTGGCGCGCGTGCTGCCGGCGTGCGCGGTGGTGATCCTGACCGGCCGCGGCCGCCCACCGCACCTGCAGCAGGCCCTGCACGCGGGCGCGAAGGGCTTCCTGCCCAAGGGATCCCCCGGCGGCACCCTGGCGGACGTGATCCGCCGCGTGCACGCCGGTTCGCGCTGGGTGGACCCGGCCCTGGCCGCCGACGCGCTGGCCGCGCCACCGTGCCCGCTGACGCAGCGGGAGCTGGAAGTGTTGCGGTTGAGCGAGTTCGGCACTCCGGTGGCGGAGATCGCGTCCCGCACCTCGTTGTCCGCCGGCACCGTGCGCAACCACCTGTCGGCGGTGGTCGCGAAGCTCGGTGCGGCGAACCGTTCCGAGGCGTTCCAGCTCGCGCACGAGCACGGCTGGCTCTAGTTCCGTGGCACTAACGGCGCAGGCAGGCCGGCACGGTGAGTGTGGTCGGCTGGCCGTCCGTCAACGTGCGGACGCTCGCGCCGAGCAGCAGGTCGCCCGCCTTGTCCAGCACGGCGCGAGCGACCCTGCTCCGGTCCTCACCCCGTTCGAGCACGCGCATGATCCGGGTTCCCGTGTCGACCGCCTTCGTCCAGGCCTTCGATCGCGGCACCTCCAGCCAGTCCGCGACCTCCTCGTCGACGACCTGGCGCACCATCGCCGCCACGACGCCGTCGAAAGCCCTGCCGGGTATGAACTTCTCGTACAGCTCGATGAGGTTCCTGGTGAGCACGATGCCCTCGTCGGACGGCGCGTACGAGGCGCGCACAAGGCTCGCGCTGAGTTCTTCGGCCTGTCGCAACGATTCCGGCATGACGTCCGGCCGGATGCCGAGCACCGCGCCGGCGACGCGCCAGACGTGGTAGTAGTCCTCGGCCTCGGTTTCGGTGACGGAGACGCCGATGCGGCGCATCCCGTCGATCACCTGGACGGAGAAGATCAGCAGTGCGCCCAGCAGGTCCTGCTGGCACACCGGAACGCCGTCCTCGTCGTGATCCCATTCCGGCGACCGGCCGACGAAGTACCGGACCGCGGCGTGGATCAGGCGGGTCTTCTGGATCGTCGGCACGAACGAGCCACCTGTGCCGAAAGCGTTGGGCGCCATCATGTTCAGCACGAACTGCGAGGTCTCCGACAACCTTCGGTGCGGCTGGTTCAGCCGGTGCGTGAGGGTGAGGACCCTGGACGGCCGCGGCTGCGCGTAGCAGTTGACCATCGCGCCGAACGACAGCACCGACGCCACGTGCACGCCGTCGTCGATGAAGAACTCGTGCGCGCGGGCAACGCGTTCCTCGTCCATCCAGGCGGGCGGTTCGTCCGTGGCGATCAGGTACTCCCGGACACTTCCCGGCAGGTTCTCCGGAATCGGCTCGTCGTTGCCGCGGAACTCCTGCAGCACCCGGTTGACCTCGTTCAGGCTGCCGCTCCCGACCAGGTCCGCGATCACGGCGTCGGCAAGCGGGTCACCCTCGTACTTCAGCGCGTGCAGGTCCACCGGGCGAGCGTAGGGGCGCGTTCGCTGGCCTGATCCCGGTGATCACCTCTTCGGCCCAGTGATTCCACACGTTCTGGTTGCCTGGCGGGGTTGGAACGACGCGTCGTGGTGATGCGGCTCAGTTCGTCCTGTCCGGTGAGGTGAGCAGGTCGAGCGCGTGCTTGCGGTGCTCCGCGAACAACTTCAGCGCGCCCTCCACGTTGCCGAGCCGCAGCGCTGCCACCAGATCGCGGTGCTCCGACCGGATCTGCTCCAGATACCCGTCCGTGCTCACGTTCACCCGCGTGATCAGGAACAGGTGCACCTGCGACCGGATCGCCTCCCACGCTTGAACCAGCCGTGAGTGCGCGGCGGCCGCATACACCGCGTCGTGGAACGCAATGTCGCACCGCACCATCTCGTGTGCGGTCGTGGCACGGTCCATCTCGGCGGCGGCCTTCTCGATCTCGTCCAGGGAACCGCCGACAGCCACGACCCTGCGGACGGCCAAGGTCTCCAGGGCGCCTCGCAGGCTGTCCAGTTCGGCGACGTCCTGGGCCGACAGCACGGCCACGGTGGCGCCGCGGTGCCACTCGGCGCGGACGAGCCCCTCGCCTTCCAGCGAACGGATCGCTTCCCGAACCGGACCGCGGCTGACCTCCAGGGCCTCCGACAGCTCCACCTCGCGCAGGGCGGTGCCCGGCGGGTAGCGGCCGTCGAAGATCGCCTCGCGGATCACGTCCGCGACTTCGCTGCTCAGACCCCTGCGGCGGGCCGGTCCCAAAGTCACGATGCAATGTTAACAAGCGCAATGTTAACAAGCACACAAGGCGGCGCCTTGTAGGAATGTTAACATCCGGACATGCCGAACATCCCACGCTTCCACCTGGCCATGCCCGTCGACGACCTGAACGCCGCCCGCCACTTCTACGGCGAGACGCTCGGCCTGGAGCAGGGCCGCAGCTCCGACACGTGGATCGACTGGAACCTGCACGGCCACCAGTTCGTCACGCACCTCGCGCCGAAGACCGAGCGGGTCAGCAACCCCGTCGACGGCCACGACGTGCCGGTCCCCCACTTCGGGCTCGTACTGACCGTCGACGACTTCCACACTCTCGCGGGCAAGCTCACGAACGCCGGCACGAAGTTCGTCATCGAGCCGTACGTGCGGTTCAAGGGTGAGCCCGGCGAGCAGTGGACGATGTTCCTGCTGGACCCGGCCGGCAACGCGCTGGAGTTCAAAGCCTTCGCGGACGACTCCCAGGTGTTCGCTGTCTGATTCGGGGTCTGATGCGCGGTCTGAGCGGAGCCGGCTTGAGCGGCGCAGGGTAAAGAACACCCAAAAATCTTGCACGACGCGCAAGTTTCTGTAGCGTGGAGGTGACGCCGAGCCACGTCCCGGTCACACCGGGTCAGACAGGGAGAGGCCATGACCACGGCCGAGCGGCAGCGCAGCGCTCAGGAGCTCATCCGTCCGCAGCTGCCCGCCGAACTCACCGAGAAGCGCGACGGGTGCCCGTTCGACCCGGCCACCGGGCTGACCGAGTTGAGCGGGCACGGGCGCATCCACCGGATCGAGCACAACGGCGACACCGTCTGGCTCGTCACCGGGCACGACGAGGCGCGGGCGGTGCTGGCCGAGCCGAAGATGAGCTCGGACCGGATCAACAGCCCGCGGGCGCGCAGGCTCATCTCGCCGGAGCTGCACGCCGAGCTGTTCCCGCCGGAGCGCAGAGCCGGGTCGTTCATCTTCATGGACGCCCCCGAGCACACCCGCTACCGCAGGCTGCTGACCGGGCAGTTCACCGTGCGCAGGATGCGGGACCTGGCGCCGCGCGTGCTCGAGATCGTCACCGCCCAGCTCGACGCCATGATCGAGAAGGGAGCGCCGGCCGATCTAGTGCACGACTTCGCGCTACCGGTGCCGTCGCTGGTGATCTGTGAGCTGCTGGGCGTCGACTACGGCGACCGCGAGGAGTTCCAGCGCCGCACGTCCAAACTGCTCAGTCTCAACACGACGGTCGACGAGCAGATCAAGAACACCACCGAGCTGCGCCGCTTCATGCAGACGCTGGTCCGCGACAAGCAGGCGAACCCCGGCGACGACCTGTTGTCCGGACTCGTGCGCGACACCGACCTCAACGAGGACGAGCTGGTCGGCATCGCGAACCTGCTGCTCATCGCGGGCCACGAGACGACGGCGAACATGCTGGCGCTCGGCACGTTCGCGCTGCTCGAGCACCCGGAGGAGTTCACCAAACTGCGGGAGCGTCCCGAGCTGATCGACAACGCCGTCGAGGAGCTGCTGCGGTACCTGTCGATCATCAGCATGGGCGTCGCACGGCACGCGACGGAGGACGTCGTGATCGGCGGCGCCACTATCAAGGCCGGTGAGACGGTCGTGGTGTCGGTGCCCGCGGTCAACCGCGACGAGAGCCAGTACGACGATCCGCACGAGCTGCGGGTCGACCGGCCGCGGGGCCACCACGTCGCGTTCGGGCACGGCATCCACCAGTGCCTCGGCCAGCAGCTCGCGCGCGTGGAGATGACCGTCGGATTCACCGAGCTGTTGCGCAGGTTGCCGACGCTCAAGCTCGCCGTGCCCGCCGACGAGGTGCCGCTGCGGACCGACATGTCGATCTACGGCGTGCACTCCCTGCCGGTCACGTGGTGAACGCGCTCACCTGGTGAAACCGGAGCCGAGCTGGTCGATCATCCGTTTGACCAGCTCGGCGGCCGTGTACCGCTCGGCGGCGGACGGCGTGTCGAGCCACCACTGCACGACCGCGCGCAACGACGCGAGGATCGCCGAGGCCGTCACCGCCGGATACGGGTCCTGACCAGGATCAACGCCGCACCGCACCGCGATCGCCGCGGTCAGCTCCTGCTCACGTGCCGAGTAGGCGGCGAAGACGTACGGCAGCAGCGCGGGGTGCCGGCGCAGTTCGCGCAGCCCGCGCAGCCGTTCGAGATCGACGTGTCGCGGATAGACCGAGTGGAGCGCTTCACGCAAGGCGACCAGCACCGACTCGTCCAGCGGCCGCGCGGCGAACTCACGCACCAACGTCTCGGCCATCACCGTGTCGCCGGCCATGACCGCTTCCTCTTTCGAGGAGAAGTAGTTGAAGAACGTCCGCAGCGACACCCCGGCGGTCCGCGCGATCTGCTCGACCGTGACCCGGTCGTAGCCGTGTTCGACGCAGAGGCTCCACGCGGCATCACCCAGCGCCACCTTGGTCGCAGCCTTCTTGCGTTCACGCAGGCCCGTCATGGCGGAAAGATTAAAGCGTACCGGAAATTGGTATAGACCTTGTCACCCACGTGAGCACCCCATTACCTTCCGTGAGAACGCTCTCACAGACCTACGGAGGACCGGGTGCGCTTACTCGGAGTCGTCGTACTGGCCGGAGCCCTGCTCACCGCCGGCCAGGCACATGCCGCTCCCACACGAGCAGCAGCAACCGCACCAACGGTCACCCTGATCACGGGCGACCAGGTGCTCGCCGGCCACCGGGCAGTCAGACCGGCGCCCGGCCGTGAGCGCGCGACGTTCACCACCTACACCGCGCAGGGCCACGAGTACGTGGTGCCCGACGACGCCATGCCGATGATCGCGGCCGGCCGCCTCGACGAGCGCCTGTTCGACGTCACCGAGCTCGCCACCTACGGCGGCGCCCTGCCCGTGATCGTCACCTACCCCGAAGGCACCGCTCGCGCCCAGAGCGCGGGCCTCCAGTTGCCCAGCATCAACGGCGTCGCCTTCGACGCGGCCAGGACGCCGATTGCCGGAATGTCAACAACCAGCATGTCAACAAGCGGAATGTCAACATTCGACATGTCGACATCCGGCATCAAGAAAATCTGGCTCGACGCGAAGCGCAAGGCGAACCTGGACCGCAGCGTCGCCCAGATCAACGCCCCCGCCGCCTACGACGCGGGCCTCACCGGCAAGGACATCACGGTCGCCGTCCTCGACACCGGCGTCGACCAGTCCCACCCGGACCTGGCCGACCGCGAGATCGGCGAGCGCAACTTCACCAACTCCCCCGACGCGGGCGATCACTACGGCCATGGCACGCACGTCGCGTCGATCATCGCGGGCACCGGCGCGAAGAGCGGCGGCAAGTACCACGGCGTCGCGCCGGGCGCGCGCATCCTCGACGTGAAGGTGCTGGGCGACAACGGTTCCGGCCAGGACAGCGGGATCATCGCCGGCATGGAGTGGGCGGCCGAGCAGGGCGCCCAGATCATCAACATGAGCCTCGGCGGCTACGACACGCCCGAAATCGAGCCCCTCGAAGAGGCCGTCAACCGCCTCAGCGCCGACAAGGGCACGCTGTTCGTGATCGCCGCCGGCAACAGCGGCCCGAACGCGCGCACCCTCGGCTCGCCCGGCACCGCCGACGCCGCCCTCACCGTCGGCGCGGTCGACGACCAGAACCAGATCGCGGAGTTCTCGAGCCGCGGCCCGACCCAGGCCGGCACGCTCAAGCCCGACCTCACCGCGCCGGGCGTCGGCATCGTCGCCGCCCTGCACTCCGACGGCAGGATCGGCCCGCCCGTCGCCGACGGCTACACCTCGCTCGACGGCACCTCGATGGCCACCCCGCACGTCGCGGGTGCCGCGGCCCTCCTGCGCCAGCAGCACCCGGACCTGACCGGCGCCCAGCTCAAGGCCCGCCTCACCGGCAGCACCACGCCCACCGCGAAGCTGACCCCGTTCGAACAGGGCTCCGGCCGCGTCGACGTCGCCAAGCTGATCAAGCAGAACGTGACCTCGAACCCGACCAGCCTCAGCTTCGGCGCGCACCAATGGCCGCACACCAGCAAACCCGCGCTGACCAAGGAGATCACCTACAGCAACGCGGGCACCGAGCCCGTCACGCTCGACCTCACCACCGACACCAACGGCTCGCTGTTCAGCGTCTCCCCCGCCAAACTCACCGTGCCCGCGGGCGGCTCCGCGACCGCCACCGTCACCGCGGACATCGCCAAGCAGCCCAACGGCGGTGTGATCGGCGGCGCGGTCGTCGCGAACGGCGTCCGCACAGCCGTGGTCGTCGACCTGGAAACCGAAAGCTACGACGTCAAGATCACCGGCGTCGAACGCTCCGGCGTCGCCACCACCTCGACCTTCGCGTTCCTGATCAACGTCGACACCGGCACCCGCGTCTGGCCGAACAACACGACCGGCGTGGCCCGCCTCGCCAAGGGCCGCTACATCCTCAACGGCAGCGTCATGTCGTCGAGCGGCGCTTACACCCACGACGTGATCAACTACCCGAACCTCACCATCACCGGTGCCACCACGATCGACCTGGACGCCCGCCAAGCCAAGCCGGTCCAGGTGAAACTCCCGGTCGCCGCACAACTCTCGTTGCTGCAGACCGGTTTCGAACGTGTCGTCAACGGCACCGCCTACACCATCGGCAACTTCTCGGTCGGCGGCGTCATCGACCACCTGGGCGTCGCGAGCCTCGGCCCCGACTCGAACGAGGTCACCGGCAAGACCGCGACCTTCTGGAACGCGGGCCCAGACTTCTACGGCCTCGCCTGGTACCAGAAGGGTTCCGCACCGAAGGGCCTGACCAAGGCCATCGCGAAGCGGGACCTGGCGTCCGTCAAGGTAGACATGCCCGCACTCCAGCCAGGCCAGAACGCCACCATCGGCCACACCTCGGCACCAGAAGGCCGCGCCGACTGGGGCTACGGCTCACTCGACAACCTGGCAGCCGGCCAGCGCACCGAGTACTACGGCGGCGAGGGCGGCGACTGGTCACGCAGGTTCAACCTGTTCAACGAAAACGGCTTCGCCGGCGCACTGGTAGGCCCGCTCAGGCACTACCGCCCAGGCAAGTCCTACGTGGAACCGTTCAACCGCGCGGTCTTCGGCCCCGCCCTACCCGAAGCCCGCGACATCCCGCACACGTTCCGCACCGGCGACCTGATGCGAATCACCGTCCCCCTCTACGGCGACAACGCCGGCAACGAGGGCTACGGCCCGGTCACCGAAGCCAAAACCACCCTTTACCGCAACGGCACCAAGGCCGGCGAAACCGCCGAGGCAGGCTGGGGCCTGTTCGACGTAGAACCCGGCGCCGCCAGCTACCGCGTAGAAACCACCGCAACCCGCGACACCCCTTTGAGCACCACGGTGTCCGGCACCTGGACGTTCCGCAGCGACACCACAACCAAACAAACCGCACTGCCCTTGTCCGTAATCCGCTTCACCCCACAACTCGACGACACCGGCACCGCCCGCGCCGGCCAAATGCTCGCCGTGCCAATCTCAACCCAATCCCAAACCGGCTCAGTGCACGTCACCTCCGTCGAGGTGTCCTACGACGCCGGCAAGACCTGGCGCCGCACCCCCATCACCCTGGGCCGCGTACTCCTGGCCCACCCCAAGGACGCCAAGTCGGTCTCCTTGCGCGCCAAGGCATCCGGCACCGGCCAAACCGTGGAGCAGACCATAATCAACGCCTACCTGCTCCACTGACGACCGGCCCGCGCGCTCCCAGCCCACAAGGCAACCGAGCGCGCGGGCCTCCCACCACGCCTCCCCAGCTCCACCCGACGGCCCCATCACCCGGACGAGTGAACTCAGTCCCGATCCACGCCCGGCGCCGTCAAGTAGATGTCCTGAATGCATGATCGTCCACCTCCCCGCAGGAGGAAGGGGCGGGCGGCGGCGGCCAGGTCGGGACACGAGGGCCAACACAGGCGACACAAACGAAGACGCAAACGTTGGTACGAACGGACATGCGAACGGTGGTGGTGAACGGGCCCAGCCAGGCAGCGCGGCCAGAGGAGCCGGACGCGGGGAACCCTTGAGCCGACCGGAGATCAGGGCGACACGACCCGCCAGCCAGTGGACACGGATGCCAGAATGGGCACCGGCGAGCGAAGGGGGCGCGAGCGAGCGGCGCAACGGACCCGAGCTCGTGTGAGGGACGCGAGCGACGCGAGTGCGTGTGAGGCACTCGAGCAAGCGGCGCGAGGACGCGAGCGCGTGTGAGAGACGCGAGCAAAGCGGCGCGAAGGCAAGGGCTCGGGAGAGATGCGCGAGTGCGAGGGCGGCGCGAGCGAGCGGCACGAGAGCTGAAGCGCATGCGACAGAAGCGAAAGCGGGAGCGCGTGCGAGGGCGGTGCGAGACGCGAGAGCGGGGCGCGGGTGCGGGAACTGACCGACGAGATCGTGGTCAACCACTGCCCACCGCCCGCCGCATCCCCATCACCGCCGAGCGACGTGCGCATCCCGAACCGCCACGTCGCCGACACGGCCCGGCACCCCGACGGCCGACTCGCCGTGATCACCTGGTCCTCGCCGAAGATCGACCCCGGCCTGCTCAACCCCGCCCTCCACGTGGTCGACAACGGCAAGGTCACCGACCTGGGCCCGACCGCGGCCGACGCCGGCAACCCGGTGTGGTGGGGCGACGAGATCGTGTACCTGGCCCTGACGCCGCCGCACCTGCAGGGCGGCAACGCCGTCTTCGACCAGCGCCACCGCAACCTCACCGCGGGCATGCAGGCCTGCCCCGTCGAGCTCGTCCAGGACGACGGCGACGCGCCGATCATGGTCGTCGCCACCGGGCTGGACACCGAGTTCCACCGCCTCGGCCAGGGTCTGCTCGGCCGCATCACGGGCGCGCACCGGCCGCGGGGTGGTCATGCGCGGCGACCCGAAGGCATCCGGTGGGGCGCGCAGGAACGCGTGCGCTACCAGGCCGAAGACGGGCTCGACCTCGATGGGCTGCTAGTGCTGCCGCCAGGTAGAGCGCGGCGGGACGGTCCGTTTCCGCTCATCACCCTCGTGCACGGCGGTCCCTACGACCGCTGGTCAGACGACTTCCAGCTGCACTGGGTGCCGTCGGCGCAGTGGTTCGCGCATCAGGGGATCGCGAGTTTCCTGCCCAACCCCAGGGGAAGCCTCGGCCGCGGCCACGAGTTCGCCGTCGCGGCGGAGAAGCGTGTCGGGCAAGAGGAGTGGCACGACATCGAGTCCGGCATCGATCTGCTGGTAGAACACCAAATCGCGGACCCGGACCGGCTCGGTATCGCGGGCTGGAGTCACGGCGGGTTCATGGCCGCCTGGGCGACGACCCGGACGCAGCGGTTCAAGGCGGCGCTCGTGGGCGCGGGGATTTCCGACTGGCCCAGGCAGATCGCGAAGGGTGAGTGGGGCGCGTTCGAGGCGGCGCTCGGGGACGGGCCGGAGCACAGTCCGCTCACGTATGCGGACCGGATCAGCACGCCGATGTTGATCGTGCACGGTGCGGAGGACACCAATGTGCCCTTGGAGCAAGCAGAGCTGTTGCACCGGGCGGTGGGGCACTCCGAGCTCGTCGTCTATCCGGGCGAGGGGCACTCGCTGCGGCGGCGTGAGCACAGGCTGGATCTGCTGAACCGAACCAGAAGGTTGTTCGCGAAGCTCTGAGGTTTGCGCGCAGCCTGCGCAAGCCTTGCGAAAGCTGTGCAAACGCGCAGCAAGCCGGTGCAAGCGAGCGTATCGAGATCAAATCAATTTATTGCGCACGTTCGGGCTCGAACCGACGACACGACACGACGAGCTGCCGCTGGTGATCGCCCCTGCGGCGCCCAGCACCGGGTTCAGGTACCCGAACCGGGACACATCTTTCCTGTTCAGAGGGCGATGTCGCAAATTTGCGCAATCACGTCGAGATATTGCGGTAATCTGCTAGTCACTTCTACGGTGAGGCGCGCCACACCCCCTCGCGTCCCCACCGAGAAGGGCCAAGCACGCCATGTCATCGACGACACGCGCTCGCTCCCTGCTAGCCCCCTTAGTCGCACTCATCACCACCGCGGCCACGCTGACCGTCTCCCCTGCCGCACACGCCGCAGCGGTCAGCGTGGACCTGCAGAAGCAGACCCGCATCGGCCAGGTCGCGCTCAAAGCGTCCCGTGACGGCACGGAGACGTTCGCCGTGCAGACGAGTCTCGACGGCAGAGGCTGGTCGACGCTCGTCGCGGAACAGCCGCACACCTTCAAGAACGGCAAGGTGACGTTCCAGGTCGACCCGACGCTCGCCCGGCACGTCCGCGCCACCAAGACGACGGCCAGGCTGGAGGTCGAGGAAGCCGCCGCCAGTGCCAAGTTGCAGGCGAGCTTCAGCGCCAGCAGCGTCAACCAGGGCTACACCCCCAACAACGTGGGTGACGGCAACCAGGGCACGTACTGGGAGAGCGCGAACAACGCGTTCCCGCAGTGGATCCAGGCCGATCTCGGGTCCGCGATCAGGGCCGACCGGGTCGTGCTGAAGCTGCCCGCCGCGGACTGGGGCGCGCGCACCCAGACGTTCGCGGTGCAGGGCAGCACGGACGGCCAGAACTTCACGGATCTCGTGGCGTCCAAGGGGTATGAGTTCAACCCGGCGGCGAGCAACACCGTCACCGTCGACTTCACCGCCGCCACCGCGCGGTACGTGCGGCTGCGGATCACCGGGAACACCGGCTGGCCCGCGGGGCAGCTCAGCGAGTTCGAGGTGCACGGGCCCACGACCGGTGACACGCAGGCACCGAGCGCGCCGGCGGCCCTCGCCTTCACTCAGCCGCAGGCCGGGCAGATCCGGCTGACCTGGAACGCCAGCACGGACAACGTCGGCGTCACCGGCTACGACGTCTTCGCCAACGGCAGCCTGCGCACCACGGTCACCGGCACGACCTACACCGACAGCCAGCCCGACGGGGTGCGGGTGACCTACCACGTGATCGCGAAGGACGCGGCGGGCAACCAGTCCCCCGCCAGCAACTCCGTCACGCGTGAGGGCGCCACCGGCACGAACCTCGCGCAGGGCAAGCCCGTCACGGCCAACCACAACGTGCACAACTTCGTCGCGGCCAACGCCAACGACGGCAACGTCCAGACCTACTGGGAGTCCAACGGCTTCCCCGGCATGCTGACCGTCCAACTGGGATCGAACGCGGACCTGAGCTCGCTCGCGGTCAAACTCAACCCCGACGGCGCATGGGGTGCCCGTACCCAGAACGTCGAGGTCCTCGGCCGCGAACAGAACGCCACCGGCTTCACCAGCCTGGTCGCCGGCCGCGACTACCGCTGGGATCCGGCCAGCGGCAACAGCGTCACGATCGGCGTGAGTGCCAGGGTCGCCGACGTCCAGCTGCGATTCACGTCCAACACCGGCGCGCCCGGCGCCCAGGTGGCGGAGATCCAGGTGTTCGGCACCCCTGCCCCGAACCCCGACCTCACCGTCACCGGCACGTCGTTCACGCCGGCCAGCCCGGTCGAGACCGACCAGATCACGCTCAACGCCACGGTTCGCAACGCGGGCACGGCGGCCAGCATCGCGACCGACGTGACGTTCTTCCTCGGCACCACCGCGGTCGGCACGGCTCAGGTCGGCGCGCTCGCGGCGGGTGCGCAGGCAGGCGTCAGCACCACCATCCCGGCCCGTCCGGAGGGTTCGTACCAGTACACCGCGAAGGTCGACGAGACCAAGAAGGTGGCGGAGCAGGACGAGACCAACAACTCGCGCCTGCACCCCAACGCCCTCGTGGTCACGCCGGTCCCGAGCTCTGACCTGGTCGCGGTGCCGGCCTGGTCGCCGAGCAACCCCAGCAACGGCCAGAGCACCACGTTCACCGTCGCGATCAAGAACCAGGGCACGCTCGCTTCGGCAGCAGGCGCCCACGGCATCACGGTCACCATCCTCAACAGCAGCGGCCAGACCGTCCGCACGCTGACCGGCAGCCACAACGGCACGATCAACGCCGGTGCCACGTCCGCGGCGGTCAACCTCGGCACCTGGCCCGCCGCCGACGGCCGGTACACGGTCCGCACCGTGATCGCGAACGACGGCAACGAGATCCCGGCCAAGCAGGGCAACAACACCAGCGAGCAGTCGTTGTTCATCGGCCGCGGTGCCAGCGTTCCGTGGCAGCACGTGGAGGCCGAGGACGCCACGATCGGTGGTGGCGCGCAGGTGCTCAGTCCGAACAGGACGATCGGTGACCTCGCCGGTGAGGCGTCCGGCCGTCGTGCCGTCACGCTGAACGGCAACGGCCAGTCGGTCGAGTTCACGACGAGCGGGCCGACGAACACCCTGGTCACCCGGTTCTCGATCCCGGACAGCTCGGGTGGCGGTGGCATCACGTCGAACCTCAACGTCTACGTCAACGGCCAGTTCCACAAGGCCATCGACCTGACGTCGAAGTACATGTGGCTCTACGGCAACGAAGCCAGTCCCGGCAACTCACCGGGAGCCGGTGGGCCGCGGCACATCTACGACGAGGCGAACGTCATGCTCAACTCGACGTTCCCGGCGGGCACGAAGATCAAGCTGCAGAAGGACGCGGCCAACACCACGAACTACGCGATCGACTTCGTGAACTTCGAACAGGTGTCGGCGGCCGGAAATCCTGACGCCGCACGCTATGCCGTGCCCGCCGGGTTCTCCCACCAGGACGTGCAGAACGCGCTCGACCGCGTCCGGATGGACACCACCGGCAACCTCATCGGCGTCTACCTGCCCGCGGGTACCTACCAGACGCAGCAGAAGTTCAACGTGTACGGCAAGGCGATCCGGGTCATCGGCGCCGGCCCCTGGTTCACCAGGTTCCAGGCCCCGCTCACCCAGGAGAACACCGACATCGGGTTCGACGCGCAGTCGTCCGCGAGCGGCTCGACGTTCAGCGGATTCGCCGTGTTCGGCAACTACACGCAGCGCAACGACGGGCCGGGCAAGGTGTTCAACTTCGCCGGCGTGCAGAACATGACCATCGAGAACATCTGGGTCGAGCACATGATGTGCCTGTTCTGGGGCAACAACGTCGACAACAACGTCATCAGGGACAGCCGCATCCGCGACATGTACGCGGACGGCCTCAACATGACCAACGGGTCGGCGGGCAACCGGATCTCGAACATCGAGGCCCGGTCGACCGGTGACGACGCGTTCGCGCTGTTCGCCGCCACCGACAACGGCGGAAGCGGCCAGCAGAACAACGTCTTCGAGAACCTGAGCGTGCTGACTCCCTGGCGCGCGGCGGGTCTCGCGGTCTACGGCGGCAAGCTCAACACGTTCCGCAACATCTACGTGGCGGACACGCTGACCTACTCCGCCGTGACGATCAGCTCGCTCGACTTCGGTTACCCGATGGAGGACTTCGGACCGGAGCCGACGACGTTCAGCGGGCTCACCCTGGTGCGTTCCGGTGGACATTTCTGGGGCGCGCAGACGTTCGGCGCGATCTGGATGTTCTCGGCTTCCAAGAAGTACACCGGGATCCGGGTCAGTGACGTCGAGATCATCGATCCGACGTACAGCGGAATCATGTTCCAGACCAAGTACAACGGTGCGGCCGAGAACATCTTCCAGGACACGGTGCTGTCCAACGTGAGCATCTCGGGTGCGCGCAAGAGCGGCGACGAGTTCGACGCCAAGTCCGGGTTCGGCCTGTGGGCCAACGAGATGCCCGAACCGGGCCAGGGTCCCGCCGTGGGTTCCGTGACGTTCAACGGCCTGCGGTTCAGCAACAACTTCCAGGACATCAGGAACACGACCTCCACCTTCACGATCAACATCAACTGATTTCCCTGCCGCGAAGGACAATTCAATGAAAAACACGCTATTGAGGCGTGCGGTGAGTGCTGCCCTTGTCAGCGCCCTCGCACTGTTCGGATTGACACCCACGGCAGGAGCAGCAGTCGTCCGGCTGTCGGCCAACCTGACCTCGTCGAGCAGCAACGGCCCGTACGGCGCAGGAAACGCCGGTGACGGCAACCAGGGCAGCTACTGGGAGAGCACGAACGCCGTGTTCCCGCAGTGGATCCAGGCCGATCTGGGTGCCGCGAAGGAGGTCAGCAAGGTCGTGCTGCGGCTGCCCTCGAACTGGGAGCAGCGCACGCAGACCCTCGCCGTGCAAGGAAGTTCGAACGGTTCGCAGTTCACCGACATCGTGGGCTCCGGCGGGCGGACGTTCTCGCCCGGCTCGAACAACACGGTGACGCTGGACTTCACCGCGACCAGCACCAGGTACGTGCGCGTCACGATCACCGCGAACACCGCGTGGCCCGCGGGTCAGCTCAGCGAGTTCGAGGTGCACGGCGAGTCCGGCCCGGTCGACCCGCCGCCCAACGGCGACAACCTCGCGGCGGGCAAGCCGGTCGAGGAGTCCGGTCACGTGCACAACTTCGTGCCGGGCAACGCCGTCGACGGCAACACCGGCACGTACTGGGAGTCCAACGGCTTCCCCGGTCACCTGACCGCGAAGCTCGGCTCGAACGCCGACGTGACCTCGGTCGTCGTCAAGCTCAACCCGGACGGCGCGTGGGGTGCCCGCACGCAGAACTTCGAGGTGCTGGGCCGGGAATCGAGCGCCACGGCGTTCGCGACCCTGAAGGCGCGGGCGGACTACCGGTTCGACCCGGCCACCGGTAACACCGTCACCATCCCGGTCAGCGGCCGGGCGGCGGACGTGCGGCTGCACTTCTACTCGAACACCGGTGCGCCCGGCGGCCAGGTCGCCGAGTTCCAGGTGTTCGGCGCCTCCGCACCGGCTCCTGACCTCACCGTCACGAACCTGACGTGGACGCCGGCCAGCCCGAGCGAGGCGGACGCGATCCGGCTCACCGCCACCGTGCGCAACGGCGGCACCGTGGCGTCCGGCGCGACGACCGTCAACGTCACGCTCGGCGGCACCGTCGCGGGCACCGCGCAGGTCGCGGGGCTCGCTCCTGGAGCCACCGCCAGCGTCAGCGTCGACGCCGGTCGGCGGGGCGCCGGGTCCTACGCGGCCGCGGCCACGGTGGACCCGGCCAACCAGGTCGCGGAGACCAACGAGGGCAACAACACCTTCACCTCCGGCACTCCCCTGGTCGTCGGCCAGGCGCCCGGACCCGACCTGCAGATCACCGGCATCACGCCGAACCCGTCGTCGCCGGCGGCGGGCCAGCAGGTGACGTTCGCGGTGCAGGTCAACAACCGCGGCACGTCCAACGCCGGTGCCTCGGTGACGCGCGTGGTCGTCGGCAGCAGCACGTTGAACGCCAACACCTCCGCCATCAACGCCGGCCAGACCGTGACGGTCAACGTCGGCACGTGGACCGCCACGAACGGTGGTGCCACGGCCACCGCGACAGCAGACGCGACGGGTCAGGTCGCGGAGACCAACGAGACCAACAACACCGCGACCCAGTCCATTGTGGTCGGACGCGGCGCTTCGGTTCCGTTCACCAGCTATGAAGCCGAAAGCGGCCGCTACCAGGGCACGCTGCTGCAGGCCGACGCGAAGCGCACGTTCGGGCACACCAACTTCGGTTCCGAGTCCTCGGGCCGCAAGTCGGTGCGCCTCGACAGCCAGGGCCAGTTCGTCGAGGTCACCTCGACGGTCAGCACGAACTCGATCGTGGTCCGCAACTCGATCCCGGACGCCGCCGCGGGCGGTGGCCAGGAGGCGACGATCAGCCTGTACGCGAACGACCAGTTCGTGCAGAAGCTGACCCTGTCGTCGCGGCACAGCTGGCTCTACGGCACGACCGACGACCCCGAGGGCCTCACGAACCGGCCGGGCGGTGACGCCCGCAGGTTGTTCGACGAGACCTCACAGCTGCTCGCGAGCTCCTACCCCGCGGGCACCCGGTTCAAGCTCCAGCGCGACGCCGGTGACAGCGCCCAGTTCTACGTCATCGACCTGATCGACCTGGAGCAGGTCGCGCCGGCCGCGCAGAAGCCCGCCGAGTGCGTGTCGATCACGCAGTACGGTGCCACGGCGAACGACCAGACGGACGACACGGACGCGTTGCAGCGCGCCGTGACGGCCGACCAGAACGGGGAGATCCCCTGTGTCTGGATCCCGGAGGGCAAGTTCCGCCAGGAGAAGAAGATCCTGACCGTCTTCAACAGCGGTGGGGACAACCAGGTCGGCATCCGCAACGTCACGATCCGCGGCGCCGGCATGTGGCACTCGCAGCTGTTCTCGCTGATCCAGCCGCAGGACGCCGACACGATCAACCACCCGCACGAGGGCAACTTCGGGTTCGACATCGACGACAACACGCAGATCTCCGACATCGCGATCTTCGGTTCCGGCCGGATCCGCGGCGGTGACGGCGGCGCGGAGGGCGGTGTCGGCCTCAACGGGCGGTTCGGCAAGAACACCAAGGTCACCAACGTCTGGATCGAGCACGCCAACGTCGGTGTCTGGGTCGGCCGCGACTACACCAACCTGCCGGACCGCTGGAACCCCGGCGACGGCCTGCAGTTCAACGGCATGCGCATCCGCGACACCTATGCCGACGGCATCAACTTCACCAACGGCACGCGCAACTCCACGGTGTTCAACTCGTCGTTCCGCACCACGGGTGACGATGCGCTGGCGGTGTGGGCGTCGAAGTACGTGAAGGACCAGAACGTGGATGTCGGCAGCGGCAACGCGTTCCTCAACAACACCATCGCGCTCCCGTGGCGTGCCAACGGAATCGCGATCTACGGTGGTTCGAACAACCGCGCGGAGAACAACATCATCTCCGACACGGCGAACTACCCGGGCATCATGCTGGCGACCGACCACGACCCGTTGCCGTTCGGCGGCACGACGTTGCTCGCCAACAACGCCCTCTACCGCACGGGTGGCGCGTTCTGGGGTGAGGCGCAGGAGTTCGGCGCCATCACGTTGTTCTCCCAGAACCTGGCGATCCCCGGTGTCGTCATCCGCGACACCGAGATCCTCGACTCCACCTTCGACGGCATCCAGTTCAAGGGTGGCGGCAGCGGCATGCCGGACGTGCAGATCACCAACGTCCGCATCGACAAGTCGAACAACGGTGCTGGCATCCTCGCGATGGCCCAGGCCAGGGGTTCGGCGCGGCTGACGAACGTCACGATCACCAACTCCGCCGACGGCGACATCGTCAGGGAGCCGGGGACGCAGTTCGTCATCAACTAGTGGCGTGACACGGCGCTAGATCCGTAGATCACTTTTGGAGCCACCTCCAGCTGGGTATGCCCTGGCTGGAGGTGGTTTCTCATGTCCACTGTCGTGGTCGGGTTCGACGGTTCCGAGCTCGCCGAGCGGGCCGCGTTCTGGGGCGCCGAAGAGTCCTCACGCTGCGGTTCGGACCTGCACGTCGTGCACGCCGTCCGCGCGCCGCTGCCCGAGCCCGTCTTCACCCCCATGTCCGCCCCGATCCCGGAGTTCGTCACCGAGGAGACGATGCGCAAGGCCGCCGAGGATCACCTGGCCGAGCTCGCGACCGAGATCAGGCAGGGCTGGCCAGACCTCCAGGTCACCACGAACGTCCGCATCGGCCGCGCGGTCGACGTGCTCGCCGAGGAGTCCGGCGACCTGCTCGTGCTCGGGTCCTCGGGCCGCACCGGCATCGCCGAGATGGTTCTGGGCTCCACCGCCGCCGAGCTCGTGTCCATCGGCGGCCGCCCGGTCGTCGTCACGCGCACCGGGCCGCTGGACGGCCGTGTCGTCGTCGGCATCGACGGTTCCGAGACTTCCACGGACGCCATCGAGTTCGCCTTCGCGTTCGCCGCCCGGCACGGACGCGAACTGCTCGCCGTCCACGCCTTCAACGACATCGCCTGGGCCGAACTGCCCGAGGGGGACGTCGACCACGTCCGTGCCGACCTCGCGAAGCTGCTCGACGAACAACTGGCGCCGCACGTCGCCCGCCACCCCGAGGTGCACGTGGCACAGGAAGTCGCGTTCAACGCACCCGCACGGGCGTTGCTCCAGGCGGCCGATGGCGCCGCGCTCGTGGCCGTGGGCAGTCACGGCCGTGGCGCGGTGAAGCGTGCAATTCTGGGTTCAGTGAGCCACGCTGTGCTCCACCACGCGCCGTGCCCGGTCGCCGTGGTTCATCGGAGGTGACGCGAGATGCGCGGTTCAACCGTGCTGCTGTGTCTGGTCCTGGCCGGCTGTGCTGGACAGGCGCCGCCACAGGTCCCCGCGTCGAGCACCCCGACGACGGTCACCTCACCCGGCACGTCCACACCGAGCATCCCGGCTCCACTACCACCGTCGTCCGCGCCTCTCAGCACGACGCCGTCACGGGCGTTGGAGCCGGGGATGACAGTGCGCGGCACGGTGTCGGCAGGCGTTGAGTCGGGCTGTCTGGTGCTGAACACGGGCACCGCGCAGTACTTGCTGCTCGGCGCCGACCCCGCGATCGCGGTGGCCGGCGCCGAGATCGAGGTGACGGGCAGGGCCGAGCCGGGCGCGATGACCACCTGCCAGCAGGGCACGCCGTTCCAGGTGACGAAGACCCTGCGGATCAACCCCTGAGCGAGGTGCTTGACCTCGACTTCACTGGAGGTTGAAGACTTGGATCATGACGATCTGGATCTGCGGGACGTGCGGGGTCGAACACCCCGACAGCGCCCGACCTCCGGCGGGTGTCTGCGAGATCTGCGCCGACGAACGGCAATACGTGCCCGAGTCCGGCCAGGTGTGGACGACGCTGGACGAACTGGCCGCTGACGGTCACGAACTGGTGCACCAGGAGGTCGAGCCGGGCGTCCACCGGCTGCACCGGGAACCCGAGTTCGGCATCGGCCAGTGGACGTTCGTGGTCCAGACGCCGCACGGCAACCTGCTGTGGGACCCGCCCAACCACCTCGACCCGCAACTGATCGACAAGATCACCGAGCTGGGCGGCGCCGCGGTGATCGTGGCGAGCCATCCGCACATGTACGGCTCGCAGGTCGGCCTCAGCCACCTGCTCGGCAACGTCCCGGTCCTGGTGCACTCCGCCGACCGGCGGTGGGTGCGGCGGGAGGACCCGGTGATCGGTGAGTGGTCAGGCATCGAGGAGGTGCTGCCCGGCATCACCCTGGTCGAAGCGGGCGGGCACTTCCCCGGCGCCGCGGTCGCCCACATCGCCGCCGGCTCGGACGGAAGAGGCACGCTGCTCGTCGGGGACACCATCGTGCCGGTGCCGGACACGGGCTGGGTGACGTTCATGCGCAGCTATCCGAACAGGATCCCGCTCTCCGCCGGGCTGGTGCAGCGGATCGTGGACCGGCTCGAGCCGTATCCGTTCGAGCGCCTGTACTCGCTGCTGGGCGGCGCGGTGCTGGTCGACGCCAAGGAGGCGGTGCGCCGCTCCGCCGACCGCTACAGCGCGTGGGTCAGCGGAGCGAACGACCACCTCGGGTGACGGTCAGCTCGTCAGGGCCTTGCGCAGGAACGCCGCCGCCTGGGCGATCGCGGCCTCGGCGGCGTGCGTGCCGCGCAGCGCGTTGAGCATCACGAAGTCGTGGATCGCGCCCGCGTATCGGACGGCGGTGACGGGCACACCGGCCTCGCGCAGCTTGTCCGCGTAGGCCTCGCCCTCGTCGCGCAGCACGTCGGCCTCGGCGGTGATCACCAGCGCCTGCGGGAGACCCGCGAGCTGTTCGGTGGTGGCGCGCAACGGGGACGCGGTGATCTCGGCGCGTTCCAGCGGGTTCGTCGTGTACTGGTCCCAGAACCACTGCATGCCGTCGCGGCGCAGGAAGTACCCCTCGGCGAACTGCAGGTACGAGTCGGTGTCGAAGGAAGCGTCGGTCACCGGGTAGAACAGCACCTGGGCCTTCAGCTCGATGTCGCCGCGTTCCTTGGCCTGCAACGTCAACGCCGCCGCCATGTTGCCGCCGACCGAGTCACCGGCGAT
This sequence comes from Lentzea sp. NPDC054927, assembly GCF_053610285.1. NCBI lineage: Bacteria > Bacillati > Actinomycetota > Actinomycetes > Pseudonocardiales > Pseudonocardiaceae > Lentzea > Lentzea sp. NPDC054927. The sequence continues at coordinate 98,664 of NZ_JBSGXZ010000027.1, read as the reverse complement.
CGCGACGCGGGTGGTGTCGAGGCCGTACGAAGCGCCGGAAGCCTGGATCCACTGGGCGGTGGCGTAGTTCTGGTTGATCGCGACCGGGTAGCGGGCCTCGGGCGAGAGCGAGTAGTCGGGGAAGACGACGGCCGCGCCCGCGCCGACCGCGAGTTCGCGGACCAGGCGGTCGTGGGTGTGGGCGTTGCCGAACACCCAGCCGGCGCCGTGGATGTAGAGGATGACGGGGAGCTCGCCCGCGACACCGGCAGGCTTGATCACGCGGACCTTGAAGCCGTCCAGCTCCACCCATTGCTCGTCGACCTCGGGCTTCTCGACGGCACCCGACTGCACCTCGTCGACGGCCTTGCGGCCCTCCTCGGGGGCGATCTCGAACAGGAACGGCGGCTGGGCGGTGGCGGCGGCGAACTCGGCGGCGGCGGGCTCGAGGACTGGGCGCTTCATGGCTGCTCCTTCGGATCGGATGCCATAAAGCTATTGCGCGATTAAATCGTGCACAACGTAACCATGACCTCAGCGAGCGTCGGAATAGATTCGGCCCTCGCCGAAGTTCGACGAGGGCCGAACGCTCAGCTCACTCAGGCCACCGTGAAGCCCGTGGTCGCGCCGGTGAAGCCGGTGATCTTGCCGGTCCAACCGCTCTTCTCGTCGCCGTGGTGCACGATCCGGTAGGTGCCGGCGGGCGTGTCCGCCGGGATCTGCCAGGTGATCGTGGCGTTCGAGAAGGCGATGCCGACGCGTTCCCACTTGTAGCGCGTGGACCAGTCACCGTCGTCGGCGACGCGCACCCACTGGCCGTTCACCTGCCGCTGCACCTCGAGGAACGTGTGGTTGCGGTGCAGGTTGTTCTTCGGGTGCCCGGTGACGAAGACGGACGTCACGGTCTCGCCACGCCCGTAGGACGGCTTCGGCGCGATCAGGACGTCGCCGTACTTCTTGTCCGCGGGCTTGTCGTCGAGCACGACACCGGTCTGCAGGTTGATGTCGGTGAACGGCGGCTTGCCGGGGTTCGGGCCGGCCGGCAACGAGGAACCGGCCTTCATCGACGCCGCGAGCTTGCCGAACTCCTGCTGGTACGCGGGCGTGGTGTTGCGGCCGAACAACGTGGAGCCGCCCTCGTACTGCTGCGAGTCGTACTCCTCCGGCGTGGTGACGTACTGGCTGTAGTCGTTGGCGTAGCCCTGGATCAGCACGTTCTGTACCGGCACACCCAGCTCCGAAGCCACCGCCTTGCGGATGCGCAGACCCGCGGTGATCGTGACCTCACCCGGCATCGCGACGAGGTGCAGCTGGCCGATGCGGACGAGCTGCAGCGGCACGATGTTCGGCGTCGCGCCGATCAGACCCGTTGGCACCAAAGAGGCCTTGGGGAACTGGCAGTCCCGCAGCCACTGCGGAACCTCCATCTGCAACGGCTCGAACAGCTTCTTCCACGGCGACTGCATGCCCTCGGAGAAGCCGGGGATCGCCGGGCCGTCCTCGACGCTGCCCGCGATCGTCGACGCGCCAACGACTCCGGAGCACGTGGTGCCGGGCTGGCCGTTCGAGGTGAAGCGGCCGTCGACCTGCACGGCCGACATGTCCACGAACCGCATCCGCGAGTCGACGCCACCGGACACCGCGGCCTGCGGGCCGTGGTAGACCTCCTGCGCCTTGCGGTTCTGGCGCTCGCCGATGATCCGCGTGTTCTCCCACTCGTTCTCGGTGGGGCCGGAACCAGGCTTCAGGTTGAGGTTCGGCGACATGTCGCCGGCGTTGGTGTTCGGGAACGCCGCAACGAAGCCCGCGGTGTTGTCCAGGTACCGCACGCCTTCGTCGTCGTGCTCCCACTGATAGGCCGCGTAACCCTTGTTGTCCGGACTGATCAGCGTGTTCGCGTTGGTGACTGACGTGTTGTGCGTGGCGAACCAGCTGATCGCGCCGACGTCGTCACCGGCCTGCTTGAACTTCAGCACGGTCATCTGCGGGTCGATCCCGGCGGGGAACGCGCCCTTGTCGGGGTTCTTGTCGAACGCGACGCGCGAGCGGTTCACCGACGCGTTCGTGAGCTCCCCGAACCCAAGACTGATCGAACCGGGTTTGAGGTCCTCGTGCGCCTCGACGACCGACTCGGCGATGCCGTCGACCACCGCGGCGAGCGCCTGCGGCTGCATGCCGAGGATCGACAGGTTGTAGGCGAGGTTGTGCGACTGGCCGCCGGGCCCGGAGTGCGTGTGCGTCGCGGACAGCAGCAGGTTCTCGCGGGTGTAGGTGTTGCCGTACTTGGCCTGGAGCTTGCCGAGCACGCCCTCCTGCACCGCGCGGAAGATCATCGCGAGGTCGGCGTTGACGTACGCGACCCGCTTGTTCGTGGTCCGGTCGACCACGACGTACGCCCGCGACCGCAGCCGCTGGGCGATGCCCGTCGTCTTCTGGTCGAACTTGGAGTAGCCCATCATGCCGTTCTCGGCGGCCGGGCCGGTGACGTCGGAGATGCCCCTGCCGACGAGGTAGGGCTCGGGTTCCGCCCACGCGAACGGGCCGCTGACCAGCACCGCACCGGTCAGTGCGGCGACGACCGTCAAGACTTTGGTCCGCATGAGCACCCCGCTAAGTGAATGGGATTCACATTTCGGGTTGAACGGTAGGTGATCCAGACCACTTCGAGCAAGTCACCGCGAGTGCATTGGCGGTGACGACGAGCAAGATTCCAGTCCAATGGTGGAGTTCGAGCGTCTCCCCCAGCACCACGAGCCCCGCGAGTGCCGCCAGCACCGGGTGCACGCTCATCGCCAGCCCGAACAGGCGCGCGGGCACCTTCCTGAGCGCGATCACGTCGACGGCGTACGGCACGACGCTGCAGAACACGCCCGCGCCGACCGCGTAGAGGATCGACATCCCGGTCAGCTTCCCGTGCAGGACGAGCAGCACCACGACCGGGACGTACAGCGTCGCCGACATCGCGGTCGCGACGGCGGGCGCCTGGAGACCCGGCAAACGGGCCCCGACCAGGCGGTTGAGCAGGATGTAGGCGGCCCAGCACCCCGCCGCGAGCAGGCCGAGCCCGACGCCGAGGTAGTCGCTGCTCGGGCCGGGCTGCACCAGCACGTACACGCCGACGGCCGCGATCACCACGAACAGGAAGTCCTGGCGGGTTCGCGACCCGGCCAGCGCGACGCCGAGCGGCCCGAGCACCTCCAGCGTGACGGCGAGACCGAGGCCGATCCGGTCGATCGCCATGTAGAGGCTCAGGTTCATGGTGGCGAACACCAGGCCGAGCGCGATCGTCGGCCACCACTGCGCCCAGGTGAATCTTCGCAGGTTCGGCCGGGCCATCGGGAGCAGCACGGCGGCGGCCACGAACTGGCGCACGGCCACGACACCGGCCGGGCCGATCGTGGCGAACGCGTGGGCGCCCACGGCGGCACCGAGCTGGTTGCTGGCCGCGCTCGCGGTCATCGTCGCGAATCCACCGATGCTCTTCATGCCGTCCAGCCTGCGGTCGCGGCATCGATGCGGGAAATGCATGAGCCGCGTCAGCTATACGCTGGACGCATGGATCTGCGGCAGCTCCGAGCGTTCGTCGCGGTGGTCGACGCGGGCACGTTCACCGACGCGGCAAGGGAACTCGACCTCACCCAGGCCTCGGTGTCCCGCGCGATCGCCGCGCTGGAGTCATCACTGGGTGTTCGTCTGCTGCAACGCTCGACCCGGCACGTCGCTCTGACGTCAACCGGCACCCAGGTGCTCGCCGGGGCGCGGCGGGTGCTGGACGAGGTCGCGCACCTGCACCGGATCGCGTCGCAGTCGTCGACGGAGCTGCGGATCGGTTATGCCTGGTCGGCGCTGGGCAAGCACACCCGGCGCGTGCAGAAGTCCTGGGCCGCACAGCATCCCGGGCTGCCGCTGGTGTTCGTCCAGTCGAACTCGCTGACCGCCGGGCTCGCCGAGGGCACCGCCGACGTCGCGGTCGTGCGGAAGGCGCTCGACGATCCGCGGTTCGAGACGGCGTTGCTCGGCACCGAACGGCGGTACGGCGTCGTCGCGACGGACAACCCGTTGGCGCGCAAGCGTTCGCTGAAGCTGGCGGACCTGGCGCGGTACGGCATCGCGGTCGACGACCGCACCGGAACGACCACATTGGACCTGTGGCAACCGGGCAAGGCACCGGCAGTCGTGCGCAACACGCACAGCGTCGACGAGTGGCTGACGTTGATCGCCGCCGGGCAGGCCGTGGGCATGACGTCCGAGGCCACCGCGAGTCTGAACCCACGGCCGGGTGTGGCGTACCGAGCGGTGGTGGACGCACCGCCGATCCCGGTGTGGCTGGCGTGGTGGAAGGACCAGCCGCCGCAGCACCTGACCGACCTGATCACGCTGGCGTGCGACGCGTATCGAGTGTGAGGAATCGCTGCCAGGACAGGCGAATGAGTGGAAGGTTCTCCCCTCTTGCGCGTCGAAAAGCGCACTTAGGGTGACTTCTCATGGACGGGCTGATGCAACCTCGGCCGCTCACCATCGCGCACATCCTGGAGCGGGCCGAGCGACTCCACGCGCACAAGCTGGTCGTCACGGCCGGAGCAGAGCGGGTCACGTACGCCGAGGTGGCCGAGCAGACCCGGCGCCTCGCCGGCGCGCTGGACTCCCTCGGTGTCCCGGCCGGCGCCCGCGTCGGCACGTTCGCCAGCAACACGCGCCGTCACCTCGAGCTATACCTCGCGGTGCCGGTCACGAAGCGGGTGCTGCACTCGATCAACATCCGGCTTTCGGCGGAGCACCTCGAGTACATCGTCAACCACGCCGAGGACGACGTGGTGTTCGTCGACCGCGCGTTGCTGCCGCGGATCTGGCCCAGCGCCGACCGAATGCAGAAGGTGCGGCACTGGGTGGTGCTGCCTGACGACAGCGACGCGGTGATCCCGGCCGATCCCCGCGTCCTGCTCTACGACGAACTGGTCGCGGGAGCCGATCCGTTCGAGGGCTCGTTCGAGGACTCCTTCACGCTCGCGGACGAGAACCTGGCCTCCGGGCTCTGCTACACGTCAGGGACGACCGGACCGCCCAAAGGCGTGCTCTACAGCCATCGCTCGACGATCCTGCACTGCCTGGGAACGCTCGCGGCCGGGTTCATCGGTCTGTGCGAGAGCGATGTCGTGATGCCGATCGTGCCCATGTTCCACGCCAACGCCTGGGGTCTCCCCTACGGCGCGATGATGACCGGCGCCTCACTGGTTCTCCCCGGTCCTTCTTCGGATCCGGACCACCTGCTGCGGTTGATGGAGACCGAGCGGGTCACCGTCGCCGGCGCCGTGCCGACGGTGTGGACGAGCCTGGTTCCCGGACTGCGATCGCACGACCTCAGCGCCACGCGGTTCCTGCTCGGCGGCGGCTCCGCGATCGCCCCGGCGCTGTCGGAGGCCTACCGCGACGCGCTCGGCGTGCCCATCACGCACTCCTGGGGCATGACGGAGATCAGTCCGGTCGGGACGATCGGCGGCACCCGCACCCGGCACCGGGACGCGACCACGCGGGAACAGGTGGCGGTGCGGGCCTCCCAGGGCCAGCCGCTGCCGCTCGTGCGCCTGCGGATCGCCGACGTCGAGACCGGCGTGGAACTCCCGCGCGACGGCAAAGCGGTCGGAGAACTCCAGGTCGCGGGCCCGTGGGTGTCGGATGCCTACTTCCTGGTGGACTCCGGGGACAGCTTCACCGCCGACGGCTGGCTGCGGACCGGCGACCTCGCCACCCTCGACGGCGACGGTTACCTGCGGCTCGTGGACCGGATGAAGGACCTGATCAAGTCCGGCGGCGAGTGGATCTCCTCGGTCGAACTGGAGAGCGCCATCGCCTCGCACTCCGACGTCGTCGAGGTGGCCGTGGTCGCCCGCCCGGACCCGCGGTGGGTGGAGCGTCCCGTCGCCTACGTCGTGCTGCGTGAGGGAAGCGCCGCCACGGGTGAGGAACTCATGCGGCACATCACGCCGCTGGTCGCCAGCTGGTGGCTGCCCGACGAGGTCATCTTCCGGACCACGTTGCCCAAGACCGGCACCGGAAAACTGTCGAAGAGCGCCCTGCGCGACTCGGCCTAGTGTCCTGAGTCGCAAGTTCGCAGCCAGTCATCCCGTCTGGCTGGGTGGCGTCTGCAAGTACCGCCAACTCTTGATCAAATCGCCTGTAACTACACCCAACAAGCAGGTCCGCGGTCCGTGACCGCCGGAGCACGCCGGCCGGTTGGGTGTAGTTACACGCCCGATGATCTTGAGTTGGTGGTACTTGCACACGCCACAAGCTGACCGTGAACCAGCGACTCAGGACACTAGGTGAGGTTCCGCAACCGGTACAGCTGAAGCCCTAGTTGCAGCTCCAGGTCGTTCTCCGTGCGCCAGTCGGCACCGAGGACGTCACTGACCCGGTCCAGTCGCTTGAGGAGCGTGTTGACGTGCACGTGCAACGCGCGTGCGGTCGCCGCGACGTTCGCACGGTGGTCGTAGTAGGCGCCAAGGGTTCCGACGAGATCGGTACCGCGCCGTAGGTCGTAGCCGACGAGCGGGCCCACGGAGGTGTCGAGGAAGCGATCGAGCTCGCTGACCCGGTCCACGTCGAAGATCAACGCGTAGAGGGCGTACCGGCCGGTCGTGACGCCGCGATCGGTGTGCCCGAGCGCCCGCATGACCGCGCCGCACCGGCCGGCCAGGGTGAACGCACGCGCCCAGTCGTGGTTGACCGCACGCTCCCCCACGACGATGACGGGTGCGCCCGACGCGCGCCGCAGCCGCCGGTGGACCTCCTCGACGGTGCGGTCGTCGTCCGCGCTGGGCACGATCATCGTGGCCCGGCCGAGGTGTTCGCCCGCCAGTCCTGAACGGTCCCTGGCGATGTCGTGCAGGTGGCGCACGAGGTCGGTGGAGGACGCCGGCGAGTCCGCGACGAGGACCAGGTTCAGCCGGTCGGCGTCGATCTGACGGGCCTGGACGCGCGAGCGCTGGGACGGGCTGATGCCGGGGCTGCCGACCATCAGCTCGGTCAGCAGTTCGCCGCTGAGCCGTTCGTTCGCGTCGGCCACGGCGCGTTCCTTGAGGATCAGCAGGCCGAGGATGTGCGTGGCCCGTTCGAGTGTGCGCAGGTCCATGTCGTCCGAGACGCCACGCTCCCGCACCGCTTCGCGACTCCACGACAGCGCGCCGAGGTAGCTGTCACCCGCCCGGATCGGAGCCACGCTGTGCGCGACCCCCTCGGCGTCGACCGAGGTCGTGACGCGGCCGGAGTGATGTCCGGCAGCCCTGTCGAGCACGATCACGTTGCCACCGAGCTGCCCGGCGAGGAGCTGCGCGACGTCGTCCGGCGTGCCTCCCTCCAGCACCACACCTGTCAGGGTCTCGTGGATCGCCTGCGCCCGTTCGACGACGGTCATGTGTTCTTGCAGGTCCTGCAACGCTTTCCGGCTCTTCTCGTAGAGACGGGCGTTGTCCAGCGCTACCGCCGCGTGATCGGCGAACGCGCTCAGCAACGCGATCTCGCCCGCGTGGAACGACCGCTCGGAGCGGTACGCGGCGAACAGCGCGCCCACCACCTCGTCCCGGATCACCAGCGGCACGCCGAGCAGCGCGACCAGGTCCTCGGTGCCGACCAGCAGGTCGAAGCCAGCGTCGTGGTCGATGAGGGTCGAGGCGGCGTAGTTGCGCACCCACTGCGGGCGCCGGGTGGCCAGCACCTTGCCGCCGAGGCCGACGCCGGCCGGGATGGTGGCGCTCAGGAACGCGGCGGAGATCGTGCCCTCCGCCGCGCGGGCCGACAGCCTGCCGTCCGCGACCAGCGAGAGGTAGGTGAAGTCCGTGCCCATCAGGTCGTGGGCGTGGCGGACGATCGACTGCAGCACGTCGTCGAGCTCGCCGAGAGCGGTGAGCGACTTCGCCGTCGCGTACAACGACGCCAGCTCGCGCTGCCGGCGCACGAGCTCGTGCGACTCACTCGGATCGATGGTCACGGCGCGATTGTGCCCCAGCCACCGGTGGTGGAAAGGCCCACCGAATCAACGCGAGGGGTGTGTGATCCAGACCTCAGCCACGGGGTGTCCCCGCCCTAGCATTGGCCGTCATCACCTGCCGGTTCATCGACGAAGGCGGCATGTATGGCAACCCCTCTGGCACAGCCCGAAGAACAGTCCACGACCCGGCGCCGAGGCTTCCGCAAGCTGCTGACCGTCGGGCTGATCGGGAGTTCGATCGAGTGGTACGACTTCTTCCTCTACGGCACCGCGGCCGCGCTGGTGTTCCCCAAGGTGTTCTTCCCGCAGTCCTCTGCGCTGACCGGGACCCTGCTCGCCTTCAGCACGTTCTGGGCGGGGTTCGTGGCGCGGCCGATCGGCGGCGTGCTGGCCGGGCACTTCGGTGACAAGTACGGGCGCAAGCCGGTCGTCGTCACGTGCCTCGCACTCATGGGAGCCGCGACCTTCCTGATCGGCTGCCTCCCCACGGCTTCGGCCGTGGGCGCGCTGGCGCCGATCCTGCTGGTGACGCTGCGCTTCCTGCAAGGGCTCGCGGCAGGCGGCCAGTGGGGCGGCATCATGCTGCTGCTCACTGAGTCGGCGAGCCCCAAACGGCGCGGGTTCGCTGGAACCTTCGGGCAGACCAGCGTTCCCGTCGCCGTGATCATCTCGAACCTGATCTTCGTGGCGGCCAGTGGCCTGATGCCGAACGACGCGTTCCTCAGCTGGGGCTGGCGGATCCCGTTCCTGTTCAGCGTCGTGATGTTCGCGGTGGTCCTGTACATCCAGTCCAAAGTGGAGGACACCCCGGAGTTCCGCAAGCTGCAGATGGAGGTGTCGCGGCCGGAACGCGCCGTGGTCAGGGCGCCGCTCGCGCAGGTCATCAAAAGCAGGTGGGGCACGATCCTGCTCGCCTGCGGGATCCTCTCGGCCACCAACAGCCTCTTCTACGTCAGCATCGCCGGACTGCTGAACTACGGCACCACCTCTCTCAAGCTCGACCGCGACGGACTGCTGGCGGTCGTGCTGCTCAGTTCCGTGGCGATGCTCGCGGTCCTGCCATGGGCCGGACATGTCTCCGACCGGATCGGGCGCCGTCCGCTGATCCTCATCGGCGGCCTCGGCGTCGCTCTGTGGGGCTTCCCGTACTTCGGGCTCGTCAACACCGCGTCGCTGCCGCTGATCTTCGTCGCCGTGGTGGTGGGATTCATCTTCCAGAGCCTCACCTACGGCCCGATCGCCAGCTTCCTCGGCGAACTGTTCGCGCCCAACGTCCGCTACTCCGGCGCGTCGCTGTCCTACCAGCTGTCCGCGATCATCATCAGCGGAGGCACGCCGTTCCTCATGACAGCGCTCATCGCGCAGACCGGCAGCACCGTCCCGGTCGCCGCCTACATCACGGCCATGGGGCTGATCACCTTCGTCAGCGCGTGGTTCCTGCCCGAGACCAACCCCGCAGAGGTCCGCGAAGAGCCGCTGGCCGTTCCCGGCACACACCTCTACCGCTGAAAAGGAGTCCGGCGTGAGGCTCGCCCTGCTTTCGACCGCGCTTCTGTTGCCAGCAATGACTTTTCTCGGCGCTGCACCGGCAAGCGCGACGACCTCGTGCGCCGAGCTGAACCAGGTGAAGATCCCGGCCTCGGTCATCAGCCTGCCGACCACCGGCGGCCGCGTGACGGCGGCCGCCGTCACGTCCAGTGTCGTGAGTGGACAGACGATCGAGTACTGCCAGGTCGACGCCGACCTGTACCCCGTCGACCGCTCCGCGCCCGCCATCAAGATGCGCGTCGCCCTGCCGCACGGCTGGAACGGCAAGGCGTTGATGTTCGGTGGCGGCGGTTACAACGGCACGATTCCCGCCTTGACGGGGAACGTGCCGTTCGCCGCCGCCGACGCGCTGGCACCCTTGGCGCGGCGGTACGCGACGTTCGCGAGCGACTCCGGTCACCAGCAGGGTCCGGGATCGGTTCCGTCGCTGGACGGGGCGTTCGGCGTGAACGACGAGGCGGTGCGGAACTTCGCCGCCGGGGACGCGTTGAAGAAGACGCACGACGCGAGCCTGTTCCTGATCCGGCGCGCCTACGGCCGCAACCCTGCCGAGACGTACTTCGCGGGCGGCTCGACGGGTGGCAGGGAAGCGCTCATCGTCACTCAGCGCTGGCCGCGGGCGTTCGACGGCGTGATCTCGGGCTTTCCCGCGTGGAACAACCTCGCCGAGGTCCTGGACCTGGGGTACCTGACCCAGATCCTGTCCCGCCCCGGCGCGTTCCCCGGTCCCGCGAAGCAGACGTTGTTGTACGACAGCGTGATCGCCGCGTGCGACGGCCAGGACGGTGTGCTGGACCGGGTCGTGTCGAATCCGCGCTGCCACTTCGACCCTCGCGTCCTGCGCTGCCCGGACGGCGCCGACACCGGTCCGGCCTGCCTGTCCGATCCGCAGATCGGGGCCGTGACCGCCATGTCCACACCGTTCCGGTGGCCGTACCGGGTCGCCAGCGGTGAGACCCAGTACCCCGGTTTCCCGTTCCTCTCGGGCGCGGACATGCGGACGCCGTTCCTCGGGTTCGGCACCACTGCCCCTGCCAACCCGATGCCGGTCACGAGCGGGTACGGGATGCAGTACTGGGACCAGTGGGTGAAGTACTTCCTGACCCGCGACCCCGGCTTCAACTCACTCGACCTCGATCCCCGGCGTCCCGGCAAGTGGCTCGACCGGATCAGCCACCTCTCGACGATCCAGGACCGCAACAACGTGAACCTCGGCCCGTTCGCGCGCTCCGGCGGCAAACTGATCATGCTCCACGGCGCCGCGGACGAGCTGGTGTCCCACCGCTCGACGAACGACTACTACCAGCGGGTGCGCGATCGCCTGGGTCCTTCGACGACCGATCGGTTCATGCGGTACTACCTGGTGCCAGGGGCCAATCACGCGAACTTCGGCACACCGGCGTTCGCCGCCGGGTGGGACTCGCTCTCGGCGCTCGAACACTGGGTCGCGAAAGGACAGTCGCCGGCGAACCCGGTCGTGGCCGACACGACCCACGACCGCACTCGTCCGCTGTGCGAATACCCGGCCTGGCCCCGGTACCGCACAGGAGATCCGGACAGCGCGTCGAGCTTCGTCTGCACGCGTTGACGTGGTGCTCAGCGGGTGAAGATCTCGTGCACCACCGCGATCAACGCCCTGGAGGCGGCGCTGGGCGTCCGGTCCGCCGGTCGCGCGAGCCCGATCGGCCACCGCAGGTCGGCGCCGGTCACGCTCAGCGTCGTCACGCCCCGCGCGTCCCCGAGGATGTAGTTGGGCAGCAGGGCCACGCCGAGGCCGTGCCGGACGTAGTCGACGCCGGTGTAGATGTCCGACATCTCCAGCGTCACCCGGCGAGGAACGGACGCCGCCGCGAACGCCCGGTCGGCCACGGCCCGGTTGCCGTAGCCGACCGGCGAGTCGATGAAGTCCAGTCCGGCCAGGTCGCCGATCGTCACCTCGGCCTTGCGGGTCAGCGGGTGGTCGTGCGGCACGACCAGGTCCATCACCGAGTGCGTGAGCTGGTCGAGGACGATCCCGTCCGGCACCTCGCCCGGCAACGACGCGAACGCCAGGTCGAGCTTGCGGTCCAGCAGCTGTTCGACCAGCCCCAGCGAGCCCCCGGTCGCCGCCCTCGTCCGCACCAGCACACCGGGGTGGCGGCGGTGGAACTCGCCGAGCAGCGCGGGCAGGTCGATCAGGGTCATCGACGTGAGCGTGCCGAGCCGGACCGTGCCGGTGAGCCCGCCCTGCACCTGTGCCACCGCCTCTTTCGCCTCGGTGGCGGCATCCAGCACGGCCTGGGCCTTCGGCAGCAGCGCCTCGCCCGCGTCGGTCAGCAGCACCCGTTTGGAGTTGCGGTCGAGCAGGGTGGCGCCGAGCTCGCGTTCGAGGGTCTTGATCGCGGCGGACACGGCGGACTGCACGACGTGCACGCGGGCGGCCGCGCGGGTGAAGTTGCCCTCCTCCGCGACCGCGACGAAGTACTCGAGCTGACGCAGGTCCACACCAGCAAGTATCTCAGAAAGTGATGATCACGAGCTCCAACTTTCGTTGGACGTGATGAATCCAGGCCCGCAGGGTGGTGACATGTCCCTGCTCCTCGACGCACCGGTCACCCAGCAACCCGGCAGCAAGCTCCACGGCAGAGGGTTCTGGGCCGTCGCCGCCACGTTCCTGATCGCGATGGCCTACTCGACCGTGCCGTCTCCGCTCTTCCCGCTCTACGTCGCGCGCGAAGGCTTCTCGACCTTCGCCATCACCGTCGTGTTCGCCGCCTTCGCGGTCGGCGTCGTGATCAGCCTGGTCCTCGCGGGCCACGTCTCGGACTGGGCCGGCCGCAAGACGGTCCTCCTCCCCGCGCTGGGCCTCGAGGTGCTGTCCGCGCTGCTCTTCCTGACCAGCACGTCCCTGCCGGTCCTGATCGCCGCGCGCGTGATCAACGGCCTGGGCGTCGGCATGATCGCCGCGACCGCCACCGCCTACCTCTACGACCTGCACGCACAACACCGCCCCGGTGCCTCGCCGCGCCGGTTCGAGATCGTCTCGACCGCCGCGAACATCGGCGGCCTGGGCTTCGGCGCGCTGGTCGCCGGAGTGCTCGCGCAGTACGTGTCCTCGCCGCTCAGCACCCCGTACGTCGTGCTCGCGGCGCTGCTCGTGGTGAGCATCGTCGCCGTTGCGCTGACGCCGGAAACCGTGGCGAAGAAGCGGGTTTCCTACCGTCCACAACGGATCAGCGCCGACCACGGCGACCGCCTGGGCTACCTCGTGGCCGGAGCGGGCGCGTTTTCGGCGTTCGCGGTCTTCGGCGTGTTCACGTCGGTCTCGCCGGGCTTCGTGGCGGGCGAGCTGCACCACCCGTCGCGCTTGCTGGCCGGCCTGGTCGTCTTCATCGTGTTCGGCGGCGCCGCGCTCGCGCAGACCGTGCTGGGCGGGTTGCGCTTGAGTGCGTTGCGGACGATCGGCCTTGGCGCACAGGCGATCGGCGTGCTGCTCGTGGTGGCCGGGATGTACGCGACGAGCTTCCCGCTGTTCCTGGCCGGCGGCGCGATCGCCGGTGTGGGCGCGGGCGTGCAGTTCAAAGCGTCGATCGGGGCGGTCGCGGCGATGGCGGCACCGGCGAAGCGCGGGGAGGCGTTGGCGGGCCTGTTCTTCATCGCCTACCTGGGGTTGAGCGTGCCGTCGCTGTCGATCGGGCTCGCGACGCGGTTCCTCACCCCGACGACCGTGATGACGTGGTTCGCCGGAGTCCTCATGCTGTTTCTGGCCGGGGTGGCCGCAGTGGGATCGGCAACCCGAACCGCCGCCGCTCCTCGCTAGTCAGCTCCCGCGCGACGGCCTGCCTGGCCATTGCGACCAGCTCGCCAGGCTGATCGGCCGACCAGAGGCGCACGGAGTCCTCTGCGCACGTCGCGATCCGCGTGCCGTCAGGTGACCACGCTGCCCTCATCGCCGCTTGCCCCTGGATGGCCAGACACCCGAGCTCGGCGCCGCCGGCCGCGTCCCAGATCCGCGCGGTGCCGTCGTTGGCCCCGGTGAGGATTCTCGTCCCGTCGGGCGACCACTCCGCACTGACGAGCGTGGCGTCGTGCCCCTCCAGGGCTTCGGTGGTACCGGTGGTGATGTCCCAGACCGCAGCGTTCCGGCCGTCCTCGACAACGACCTTGCGGCTGTCCGGTGACCAGGCGTGCGCCTTGAGAAAACGGTGTTTCGGCCTCAGCCTCCCCACCTGGGTCCCGGTGGTCGCGTCGTACCGGATGATGCCGGCGTCGCGAGTTGTGAGAATCCACGCCCCGTCGGGCGACCACGAGACGTATGTGACGGAGTACCCGAAGCACAGCAACTCAGCACCCGTGGTCGCGTCCCACACCCGAGCCTGCGCTGCGCCAGTGAGCAGCCTTGTGCCGTCCGGGGACCACTCGAAGGTCCATACGCCGACCTCGTGTTCGAGAGTCAGCAGCTCTGCTCCGGAGACGGCGTCCCAGACGCGGACGGCCCGGCCACCGCAGGTCGCGACGCGGTCGCCGGTCGGTGCCCAGGAGAGTGTCGAGCCGCTGTCTGTCACCTCCACGGGCAGGCTGGTCATCAACGTGCCTCGCTCGACGTCCCAGATCTGGACCCCGCCGGACGTCGCCGTCAGCACCCGTGTCCAGTCTGGCGACCAGATGGCCGTGACGACGTCGGCACCCTCTGACTCCAGCGTCATGAGGGCGACGGCCGTCGCGGGATCCCAGACCGTCGTGGTGGTCCGGTACCAGGTGAGCAACCGGGTGCCGTCCCCTGACCAGGCCGTTCCAGTCGCGTGCGCACCGAGCCTGTTGTCGTGGTCAGGGCCGCCCAGGTGCCAGACATGAGCGACATCGCCGGCCAGCAGGACCAGCCTCGTCGCGTCCGGTGACCACCTGATGTCCTCGACCAGGGCTCTCGACGCCGCTGGTCCCACCACGAGAGCGTCCCCTCTGGTGAAGTCGGCCGTGGTCAGCACCCGCACGACGCCGTGACCCATACCGACGGCGATCCGGCTGCCGTCCGGCGACCACATCGGCCGGGAGTACACGTTGCCGCGCAGGTTCACCTGGCTTTCCGGACGGTTGTCGTGCACCCTCATCAGCCGCGCCTGCCGCAGTGAGGTGACGCGCCACATGGCGAGCTGCTGCTCGACCAGCGTCAGGATCCGCTCGCCATCGGGCGACCAGGACGGGATCCGACCGTCCAACTCGGCCAGCAGCGCACCTGTCCCGGCGTTCCAGACCTTGGAGCGACGGTGGTCGGCCTGACCGACGACCAGGCGTCCGCTCGGCGCCCAGAACAGCAGCTTGCCGCCCATGGTCCGCAACCGCCGGCCGGTGTTCGCGTCCCAGATCCCCACTCGGTCGTCGAGAACTCCGATCGGATCGCGCCCCGCCACACGGGTTCCGTCCGGCGACCACTCCGGCGAGTGGACCATGACCTTGCGGATGCGCGTGGTGAGGGTGGCGTCGTAGACCGTCGACGAGTCGCTCCTGCCGACGACGATCCGGCTGCCGTCGGGCGACCAGCGCGCCTCCTGCAGATCGGTCTCCTCCACACCGGCGAGATCGGCTCCGGTCACGGCGTCCCAGATCACCACGCGGAAGAAGGGGTTCGCCTCGTACATCGAGGTCGCGCTGACGATCGTGGCGCCGTCGGGCGACCAGTCCACACTGCGCACGTTCCACTCCGGTGGCGAGAACCGCACGCTCAGGCGGGGTGCCGCCAATGCCCTGGCGAGGGCCTGCAGTGCCTTGGGAGTGGGTGCGTAGTCCTCGACGGCAGCAAGTGCCAGCGGCAGGCGGAGTTCGGCCTCCTCGTCGAACGACTCCAGGATCCGGGTGCCCAGCACCTCGGCCAGCCGACGCCGCTCGGCTTCGTCCTGACGCGCCGAGAGGTCGAGGAACATCGCGACCAGCGCGGAGTCCGGAGCGAAGTCCGGGTTGGCCCGGGCCCAATCGCGGGCGACGGTGGCACGTTCGGAGCGCAGCAGGTAGGCGTCGGGGCGACCGGCGCGGTCCCAGTCCAGGGCCAGCCGTTCGAGCTCCGAACGCCGCCGCAGGTCGTCGCCGCGACTTTCGGCGGCTTCGAGCAGCGGTGGCCACTGACGAATCAGCGCCTCGTGCACGACGTCCACCGTGGACTCGGAGGTGGTGAGCAGGCGAGCGTCCACGAAGGCTCGCACGACCTCCGCCTCCACCGGGTTCAACGCCGCGAGCGGGAGACGACGGCGGGTCAGCGTGCCTTCGGCGTCCACGTCGACGAGGCGCATCAGCGTGGGCACGACGGCGTCGGCGCGGCCCTGTCCGCGAAGGTCCGCGGTGAGTCGCTCGGCCTGGCGTCGCAGCGCTCCGGCGACACCGCCGACGGCCTGGTAGTGCTCGTGGCCGAGAGTGTCGCCGGGGCTGGTCCGTTCCCAGAGTTCACGGAGGGTGTAGGCGAGCATCGGCAGTGCGTCACCGCCTGCCGTGTCCGCGACGATGCGGCTGACCAGGCCCTCCTGGAAGAAAATGCCGGCGCGGGTGGCCGGTCGTTCGATCACCTCCGCGAGCCGGGAGCGGTCGAGCGGTTCGAGCAGGACCGGATCGTCGATCAGGGTCGTGAGCTCCTGGGCGGCGCCGAGGAACTCCGAGCGCAGGGCGGCAACGATCCACAGTGGAACGTCAGGAGCGGCCAGCAGGTCGAGGAAGGCGCGGCGTTCCACGGGGTCGGAGCGGAGGAGTTCCTCGGCCTGGTCGACGAAGAGCAGGACCGACGCGTCGCCGCGGTCGTGGAACAGGTCGCCGAACGTCTCGGGGGTCAGCCGTTCGGCGAGCGAGTCGACGTCATCACGGTCGCGCGCCAGGACGCGCGCGAGGTTGCGCAGCGGTCGCGAGCCGGGAATCAGCGGCGGGAGCACCAGCCAGCGGTCGGGGGTCCGAGCCAGGCGAGGGAGCAGGCCGGCGCGCACGAGCGAGCTCTTGCCGCTGCCGGACGGGCCGACGATCGCGACGAACCGGTTCGCACCGCGTTCGAGGGTGGGGGTGAGCAGGCGCTGCAGGTGCTCGATCTCGTTGCCGCGGCCGAAGAACACGGCGGCGTCGGCGCTGGTGAACGACGCCAGACCGGGATACGGCGAGCGAGCCGGGTCCCAGGCGAACGAGTCCTGCGGGTCCAGGCCTGCTCGGCGGAGGCCGTGCGGCAACCGGGCCACATCGGCCAGGTCGACCCACTGCACGTCGTTCAGCAACGGGTGCGTCGCACCGGCGTTGATCGGGAACACCGGCTTGCCGATGGACCGGGCCAGCACCAGTTCGGCGTGGCACCACCGAGAACCCACCGCCGCGTCCGTGCCGATGAACACGACCGCGTCGGCGCGGCGGAGCTGGCCGTAGAGCTCGCGTTCCCAGTCGCGGCCCGCCGCGATGCCGTCGGCGGGATCTACATCGAGGAAGACCGCGCCATAGCCCTCAGCGACGAGCCGGTCGTGGACGCGCTGGGCGAGATCACGGCTGCTGTGGCTGATGAACAGCACGGTCATCCGCCACCCCTTGCGCCGTCAGGTCCGCCAGCTTCTCCAGTGCGGTCCGAACGTACCGGTCCTGGCCCGAATCCCGGCCGTACAGGCCCGTGTCGACCGGCGCCATCCGGACGCGTTCCTCGATGTGCCGCCGCATCCCCGGCCAGGTGACGCCACCGTGGCGGGCGTAGGCGTCGAGCAACTCGTCGAGCCGCCCGAACCGGGTGACGAGCCTGCGGAAGTCGGCACCGGGATCGCCCACCAGCGAGTCCGTCCAGTCGATGACGCCGGACAGCCTTCCGTTGTCCACCAACGTGTTCGCCGGCTTGATGTCGGCGTGCACGAGCAACGACCGCGGCGGCCACGGTTCGTCGTCGGCCAGCCACTCCTGCCAGTGGTGCCACAACGCGTCCGGCAGGCCCAGTTCGGCGCGGGCGCGGTGGATCTTGTGCGCGATGGTTTCGCGGATCGCGTCCGGCACGCGCACCTCGACGCCGGTCCGCGCGGCCTCGTCGGGCGGGACGGCGTGCAGCGCGGCGAGAAACCTTGCGACGTCGTCGAAGTACTGGTCCGGCGGTGCGTCGGGAACGGCGCCGGGGAGCGTTCGGTAAACAGCTACGTGCTCGACCTCCGGCAGCCATCGCGGCACCGCCACCGGCAGCCGGTTCGCGATGAGGCCGAGCAACGCCCGTTCGGGTCCCATGCGCTTCAACGGCCACTCACGGCGAGGCGCGCGCAGGATCCAGCGGGCGCCGTCGTCGTCTTCCGCGTGCAGCACCAGGAAGTCCGCGCCGGAGTCGGCGAACTCGACGGGGCGCAGGCCGAGCTCGGCGGCCAGCTCGTTCAGGTCAGTCAATGTGCAGCGTGACCGGGTGGTGCACGTCCTGCGGGCAGGTGAAGATGTTCAGGTTCCCGTCCCGCCCGAACGACCATTCGACGTTGTCACCGGACGGTTCGCTGGTGCCGAGCGACAGCATCTGCCGTTGGGCCGTGCCGCACTCCCGGCACTGGAACTCCATCGGGCCGGTCTGCCACCAGCACGTCCAGCCGCCGATCTTCGTGCCGCTCGACGTCTCGGGCCAGTCCGCGTCTCGCAGGTCTTCGGGGCGGTCGTACGAGTGCGCGTACTCGGTGAAGCGGATCGGCTCGAGCACGTTGATCGTGGGGGTGTAGATCTCCTCGCTGACCGGCGGCTCGGGTTCCTCCTCGATCAGCTCGACGACCTTGGCGGAGTCACGCCACACCAGGCGCACGTCCGGGCCGTAGATGTCGTCGAGGTCGTGGTGGAGCGTGCACAGGAACACCTGCAGCACATCGGTTCCGTCGGGGAACGGCAGCTCCGGGTAGTCCCGCTGGTACAGCTGCACCGCGCCGACGAACGGCATCCCCACACCGGCGATGTCCCGGCCGGGGACACCGGGCGACCGCGGGTCGTGACGGCTGCCGTCGCACCACGGCCACGGCTCGTCGATCGGCCACAGCATCGGGCCGCCGATGTGGCTGTCGGCGTCCGTCGGATCGCCTTCGAGCGGGTTCAGCAGTACAGCGGGCCGCGCCCACTCCGCCTTGATCGACACGAGCGCAAGACTAGCCGTCGGGCATCTGGACCGGGGTAACGATGGCGAAGCAGGAGACGACCCGCAGGCATGAGGTTCTTGATCGCGCCTGTGCTCCTCGCCGTACTCGCGGCGGGCTGCTCCTCGGAGATCACCGGCTCCGGTTCCGGATCGGGCACCACGTCGTCCAGTGCTCCGGCAACCGGTCAGGAGGAGACCACTCAGCCGTCGGCCACCACGAGGACCACAGCCCTGAACGGGGTGCCTCCCGAGCAGTACGAGAGCCTGCCCTCGCAGTTCTGCGATCGGCCCTTCACCGGCGCCCTCGGCAAACCGATGCTGGCAGTCGTGGTGGAGACCCCGCAGGGGAGGCTGAACTGCGACCAGGCCGCGGCGGTGCTGTTCGACTACTACGCCGGACGCCAGGAACCGAAGCAGGGCTTGCCACCGGTCGAGATCGGATCGCTGTCGTGCAACCAGGTCGCCGAGGGCATCATGCCCCAGGTCGTGTGCGCCGACGGGGAGAACGTCGTCTACTCGATGTGGCCGCAGACCTGACGCGGACCGGGTGGGCGAGGTGATCACCCCGCCCACCCGCCGGGTTCAGTCCGTTCCCGACTCCATGGCCGCCGAGTCGAGCAGTTCGTCGGCCGCCGAGACCTCACCGCGCGAGGCGATGGCCTCCGCGCCGCCGTCGGGCACCTCTCCGATCAGCTGCGTCGGCTCGACCTGGGCCGAGATGAGCGCCGACTGGCGGGTGCCGACCATGCCGAGGCCCGCGAAGAGCTCCAGCTTGGCGCGCGAGTCCGCGATGTCGAGGTTGCGCATGGTGAGCTGGCCGATGCGGTCGACCGGGCCGAACGCCGAGTCCTCGGTGCGCTCCATCGACAGCTTGTCCGGGTGGTAGCTGAACGCCGGGCCGGCCGTGTCGAGGATCGAGTAGTCGTCGCCCCTGCGCAGCCGCAACGTGACCTCGCCGGTGACCGCGGAGCCGACCCAGCGCTGCAGCGCCTCGCGGATCATCAGCGACTGCGGGTCGAGCCAGCGACCTTCGTACAGCAGCCGGCCGAGCTTGCGGCCCTCGTTGTGGTACTGGGCGACGGTGTCCTCGTTGTGGATCGCGTTCACGAGACGGTCGTAGGCGATGTAGAGCAACGCCATGCCGGGCGCCTCGTAGATGCCGCGGCTCTTGGCCTCGATGATGCGGTTCTCGATCTGGTCGGACATGCCGAGACCGTGGCGGCCGCCGATGGCGTTCGCCTCCAGCACGAGGTCGACGGCGTCGCCGAACTCCTTGCCGTTGATCGTGGTCGGGCGGCCCTGGTCGAAACCGATGGTCACGTCCTCGGTCGCGATCTCGACCGACGGGTCCCAGAACTTGACGCCCATGATCGGCTCGACGATCTCGATGCCCTCGTTGAGCAGCTCGAGCGACTTGGCCTCGTGCGTCGCGCCCCAGATGTTCGCGTCGGTCGAGTAGGCCTTCTCGGTGCTGGAGCGGTACGGGAGGTCACGCTCCTGGAGCCACTCGGACATCTCCTTGCGGCCACCGAGCTCGGTCACGAACGCGGCGTCGAGCCACGGCTTGTAGATCCGCAGCGACGGGTTCGCGAGCAGGCCGTAGCGGTAGAACCGCTCGATGTCGTTGCCCTTGTAGGTGGAGCCGTCGCCCCAGATCTGCACGTCGTCGTCGAGCATGGCGCGCACGAGCATGGTGCCCGTGACCGCACGCCCGAGCGGGGTCGTGTTGAAGTAGGCGCGGCCACCGGAGCGGATGTGGAACGCGCCGCAGGCCAGGGCCGCGAGCCCCTCCTCGACGAGTGCCGCGCGGCAGTCGACGAGCCGCGCGATCTCGGCACCGTACGTGCCGGCGCGACCGGGGACCGTCTCGATCTCCGGCTCGTCGTACTGACCGATGTCCGCGGTGTACGTGCAGGGCACAGCGCCCTTCTCACGCATCCACGCGACCGCGACAGAGGTGTCGAGACCACCGGAGAAGGCGATGCCGACGCGTTCGCCGGCGGGAAGTGAAGTGAGCACCTTGGACACGTTGAGAATTATGCACGACGATGTATGGGCATGCACGTCGGGGTGGCTGTTAGTTGCGCCTCAGCCGTGTCGCCGCAGGTAGACGCTAGATCGGGTCGAGTTCGTCAGCCCTGGCCTGCATCCGCTCGACGTCACCCTCGCGCTCGCTCGCCCGCATCGCCGTGATCGCAGCGAACAGGTGAGCGCCGGTGTACGGATCTTGCTCCTTGCGCTCGTAGACCTCACCGAGCGTGGCGTTGTACATGGCGTGCGACATCGCGGCGAGCATCGCCCGTGTGCGCGGTGCGACGCCCTTGGGTGCGGCGGCGTCGATGATCGGCGTGACACGTTCCCAGACCTCGTCCGGCGGGCCGGGCGGGTAGATCTGGTTGAGCGCGAGCAGCCCGTTCTCCAGCGAGCCCATCACGAGCCCGATCTCGTCGTCGTCCGCGGGCAGCAGCCGCTCGACGCTCTCGGCGTCCTTCTCGTGATAGGCGATGGCGAGCCGCAGTCCGATCGCCTGACTGCGGTTCTTCTGCTCAGGCTCGGCGCACCACCACCGTTCCCGCGCGGTCCTGGGAAACATGTCACGCAGTGTGCGGCCGGCCAGCCGATTTCGCCTGAGGGTTTAGGTAAGCCTAACCAAAGGTGTAGGTTGCTCGGCATGTCGCGCTACTCCGCCCTCGACAGGTTCACGCTCAAGGCCGCCACCAAGGCCGCCGAGCTGCTGATGGCCCCCGCGAACCGGCGCGAGGTCTTCGACCAGTTCGTCATGACCGTCACGGCGGTGACCGAGCTGAGCGAGCACATGCGCCGGATCACCTTCCACGCACCGGAACTCGCCTCGTTCGCGCTGACGGGCCCCGACGAGTACTTCGGCCTGCTGGTGGCGACCGGCCGCGAACTGGTCATGCCGGCCGACGACCGCATCAACGTCCGCTCGTCGTTGCGTGCCATGCCGGAGGACGACCGGCCGGACCTGCGCTGGTACACGATCCGCGCGCACCGGCCCGACGTCGCCGAGATCGACGTCGACTTCGTGGTGCACGGCGACGCGGGCCCCGGCACGCGCTGGGCCCGGCGTGCCATCGCGGGCGACAAGGCGGGGTTCCGGGCCGGCGGTTCTGCCTATCGGCCGCCGGCGTCCGGTTCCGTGCTGCTGGTGGCGGACGAGACCGCGTTGCCCGCGCTGTCCGCGATCCTCGAGGTGGAGACGCGGCCGACGCACGTCTTCGTCGAGGTACCCGACGAGTCCTACCGGATCAACCTCGACGCGGAGTGGGTGTTCCGCGGCTCCGGCGAACCCGGTTCCGCGGTGGTGAAGGCGATCCAGGACAAGGCCCTGTCCACTGTGGACTACGGGTGGGCGTGCGGTGAGTCCGGGCTCGCGACCGGGGTGCGGCGGCACCTGGTGAAGGACCGCGGGGTGGACCGGAAGGCGATCATGTTCAGCGGCTACTGGAAGGTCGGCTCCGCCCGGATGTGAGGCCTCAGAACTCGCGGTTACGCGAAGGTGGAGCCCGCGTTGCGAAATCCGGTCGCGCGACCCGCCGCACGTGGGCTCAGCTGGGCTGATGAGAGCGCGACCCCGGGGCGTGATCGATTCCGTTCCGAGGTTGTTAAATTCCCGGTACGGCAAAGATTTGGCCAACTACCTAGACGTGAAGGTGGTTCATGTACCACCTTCTGCCTCGCACGCCTCTCCGTTTCCCCTGCTCTCCCGGAATCGAGGCCTCTGTTGAGGAAACTCCTACCCGCGCTCGCCGGAGCGCTCCTGATCACCGCGCTGTTCCCCGGAATCGCGCTCGCCGACCCGCCGCAGGCCATCCCCGCCAACTACGCGGAGGCCGACGGCAAGTGGCAGCCGGCGTTCGACTACGACGGTGACGGCTGCTACCCGACCCCGGCGATCTCGCCGACCGGACAGGTGGCGCCGGGCCTGAAGAACTCGGGCGCGCTGAACGGCAGCTGCCACGACCGGTCCGACCTGGACAACACGAACTCCTACAGCCGCTCCAAGTGCAACAACGGCTGGTGCGCCTACCTGTACGACCTGTACTTCGAGAAGGACCAGGCCGTGCCGGGCTGGGACTGCTGCGGCCACCGCCACGACATCGAGCACGTGGTGGTCTGGGTGCAGAACGACGTGGCCCAGTACGTCTCGACGTCCGAGCACGGCAAGTACAAGACCCACCCGCGCGGCAACGTGCAGTGGGAAGGCACCCACCCGAAGATCATCTACCACAAGGACGGCGCCAGCACGCACTGCTTCCGGCTCGCGGGCTACAACGAGCAGGCGGAGAACCACTACGGGGTGTACCAGTACCCCGACCTGGTCAGCTGGGACCGGTTCCCGGCCGGGGTGCGCGACATCCTGGTGAACGCGAACTTCGGCAGTGCCGGCCTCGGCATCAAGGACAGCGCGTTCAACTACAACCTCGGCCAGGCCAAGCCTGCCGGGATCCCGTTCGACCCGAACGCGTAGCTACTTAGCGACGCGATCAAGCCACTCGGCCAGGAGGGCCCGTTCCGCTGGAGACAGCATCAGGGGCGGGTCCTCTTCCAGTGCCTCCCGAAGCGCGATCGCGCGACTCGGGATGTCCGTCGGCTCGTCCGGTGAGGCGTCCGTCGTGATGGCCCTGATCACCTGTTCCCGGGAGAACGTGATCAGCTCCAGATCGCGGTCCTGCTCCGGCGTCGCGATCAGCGCCAGCACGACGCCCATGCCCGCCGCATGCACGAACTGCGCCGCCTGCTCGACCGGGACCGTCAACCGGCCCGCCGTCGCGATGCGGCTGATGATCTCGCGGAGCATCGCGTCCGCCTCCAGCCGCGCCGCACGCTTGCGCGGCTCGCCGTACATCAGCAGGTAGAACGCGGGCCGCGCCAGGCCGAACCCGATGTGCAGCTCCCACCCGCGACGCAGGTCGTCGACCGGGTTGTCGCTGGCGCCCATCGCGTGCTTGGTCGCCAGGTAGTCCGAGAAGCCGAAGGCCGCGACGGCGTCCAGCAGGCCGTCCTTGTCCCCGAACAACCGGTAGAGCGTCGGCGCCTGCACACCCGCCGCCGTCGCCACCGCACGCGTGGAAACAGCCTCCTTGCCGCCCTCGATCAGCAGGTCGGCCGCGGCCTTCACCAGACGCTCCCTCGTGTCCATGTAACGACGATAACACATCAGGGGTAGCGCTGATTCGATACCAGTGCTACGTTGATTGCGTTAGCGACGGAAACACCAGCTAGGAGTACCGACATGACTCGCGTTGCGATCGTCACCGGCGGATCGAGGGGCATCGGGCGGGCAGCCGCCGAGCGCCTCGCCGCCGACGGAATGGCCGTCGTCATCGTCTACGCCGGCAACAAGACCGAGGCCGACAAGGCCGTCGAGGAGATCAAGTCGACCGGTGGCCAGGCCATCGCCGTCCAGGCCGACGTGGCCGACGAGACCGCTGTCGCCGCCGCGTTCGACCTGGCCGTGGAGACCTTCGGCGGCGTGGACGTCGTCGTGAACTCCGCGGGCATCATGCCGTTGGGCACGGTCACGGACATGGACCTCGACGTCTTCGACCGCATCATGCGCACCAACGCCCGTGGCACGTTCGTCGTGGCCCAGCAGGCCGCACGGCGGTTGCGCAACGGCGGCGCGATCGTCAACGTCTCGTCGTCGGTCGTGGGCCTGCGGTTCCCCCAGTACGGCGCCTACGCCATGTCCAAGGGCGGCGTCGAGGCGCTGACGCTGGTCCTGGCCCGCGAACTGCGCGGCCGCGACATCACCGTGAACGTCGTCGCCCCCGGCCCCACCGCCACGGCGTTGTTCCTGGAGGGCAAGGACGAGGCGACGATCGACAACCTCGCCAAGGCGGCGCCGCTCGAGCGCATCGGCACGCCCGACGACATCTCCGAGGTCATCTCCTTCCTGGCCGGTCCCGCCCGCTGGGTCAACGGCCAGACCATTCGTGCGAACGGAGGCATCATCTGATGGGCAAGGTCATCGTGGTCACCGGGGCGTCCAGCGGTTTCGGGGCTCTCGCAGTTCGTTCCCTGGCCCGCGCGGGCCACACCGTCTACGCGGGCATGCGGGAAACGCTGGGACGCAACGCTCCCGCCGTCGCCGACCTCGGCGCGTTCGGTGCCGAGCACGGCGTCGACGTGCACGCCGTCGAGCTCGACGTGCAGTCCCAGGAGTCGGCCGACGCTGCTATCGGGTTGATCATCACCGAACAGGGCCGCCTGGACGTGGTGGTGCACAACGCCGGTCACATGGTCACCGGCCCGGCCGAGGCGTTCACGCCCGAGCAGTACGCGGCCTTGTACGACGTCAACGTCCTTGGCACGCAACGGGTCAACCGCGCCGCGCTGCCTCATCTGAGGAGCCAGCACTCCGGGCACGTCGTGTGGGTGGGTTCCAGCTCCACGCGGGGCGGCACTCCCCCGTACCTGGCGCCGTACTTCGCGGCCAAGGCAGCGATGGACGCGGTCGCCGTGTCATACCGCGCCGAACTGCTGCGGTTCGGCATCGAGACCACGATCGTCGTGCCGGGCGCTTTCACCCACGGCACCAACCACTTCGCGCACAGCGGCACTCCCGCCGATGGTGACGTCGCTGCGGCCTACGAGGAGTTCTACCCCGGTCTGATGGACCAGGTGGGCGCTCGCCTGGCCGAGCTGGAGCCGTCGTGGGCTTCCGTTTCCGCCGTCGCCGACGCGATCGTGTCGGTGGTGGGCGCTTCGAAGCCGCCGTTCCGGGTGCACATCGATCCTTCGTCCGATGGCGCGGAGGTCGTGAACGCGGTGGCGGACCGGGTGCGGAGCGAGTTCCTGCGTCGGGTGGAGCTGGCTGACCTGATCTGACCTGGCCTGATCTGATCTGGTCGTCAGGCTTGGTTGAGGAGCGCGGAGACGGTGACGAACCGGTAGCCGCGCTCCTTTAGCTTCTGGATGATCGGCTTGAGGGCCTGCCGGGTCTGGTCGCGGCTTCCGTACATGGGGTGGAGCAGGATGATCGAGCCCGGTTTGGTTTGACTCAGGGTGTCCTGCTCGATCTGCTGCGCTGAGGGCGTTCCCGCGGAGTCCGGTTCGACGTCCCACATGATCGTCTTGCGGTTGTGCTCTTTGAGGTAGTGCGGCAGGGCGAAAAGCTTCTTGCCGTTGGGCGGGCGGAAGTGGATGTCGCCCTGGTAGCCGGTTTTCCTGATCTGCGCGTCGGTGTCTTCGATCTCCTTGGCCACCGTGCTCGGCAGCACGCCGACCATTCGTTCGTGGTTGTACGTGTGGTTGCCGATCTCGTGGCCCGCCTCGGCGATCTTCCTGCCCAAGTCAGGGTGGCTCTGGAGATCGCGGCCCATGAGGAAGAACGTGGCTTGGACCTGTTCGGTTTCGAGGAGGTCCAGAACCTGCTGCGCGCCGGCCGGGTCCGGGCCGTCGTCGAAGGTGAGCGCCACGACCTTGTCGGTGGTTTCGACGCGGTCGACCAGCTCGCCGAAGAACTGGAACGTGCGGGAGCTGCTGATGTTCCAGAGGGTCACGGCTGCCGTGACCACGACTACGAGGCTGACGGCGGTGATGATCGTTGGCTTGCGGCGCAACCACTTCATGCGCCAACTATGCCAACGCGGCTTTCCCGACGCGCAGCACCCCGTCGTCGAGCGGCACGCAACGGATTCCGCCCTTACCCCGCAACCCCTTGAACGCACCTGGCGCGATGACCTCATCCATCCACGCACACGGGTTGGCCGGCCGGTGCACCTCGAACCGCACCGCACCGTCACCGGTGTCGAGGCTGAACACGGTGCCGCGGGGCAGCGAGTCCACATCGAACCCCCGCACCACGATGTTCCGCCGCGCCACCAACGGGTCCACCTGCCACGGGTCGAGCGACTCGGCGGCGATCAGCGTGACGGCGGCGTTGCGGTGCGCGGGGTGGTTGAAGTAGCGGTCACCCACGATCCCGAGCCCGGCGCGGATCACCACGTGGTCGCGGGAGACAGGCCCAGGATCGGGACGAGGGCCGTCCGACGGACGGCCCTCGTAGGCGTGCACGGGTGAGACGTGCAGCGCGACGATCTCGATCAACGCTCGCCGAGCTGCCACTCCGGCCGCACGTAGTGGCACGTGTAGCCGTTCGGGTAGCGCTCCAGGTAGTCCTGGTGCTCGGGCTCGGCCTCCCAGAAGTCCGACTCCTGGGTGACCTCGGTGACGACCTTGCCCGGCCACTTCCCGGAGGCGTCCACGTCCGCGATCGTGGCCTCTGCGACCTGCTTCTGCGTGTCGTCGGTGTAGAAGATCGCGGAGCGGTAGCCGGCTCCGATGTCGTTGCCCTGGCGGTTGCGGGTCGACGGGTCGTGGATCTGGAAGAAGAACTCCAGGACCTGCCGGTAGCTCAGGAGCGTTGGGTCGAACACGATCTCGATGGCCTCGGCGTGGTTGCCGTGGCGGCGGTAGGTGGCGTTCGGCGTGCTGGGGTCGCCGGTGTAGCCGACGCGCGTGGAGACGACGCCGGGGTGGCGGCGGAACAGGTCCTGCATGCCCCAGAAACAGCCGCCCGCGAGAACAGCCTTCTCCGTCACAGTGATGCTCCTCTGCTCGGTGTTCACTCAGGAGAACGTTCGGTCTCGGCCGGTTCATCCCCGGCAGGATGTGACGTATCCATTACGGGGGCCGTGGACCTCGCCTCGATAACCTCGCCCAGGTAGCGCATGACGACCGCCACGGCTGCGGCGACCGGTACCGAGAAGAACGCGCCCGCGATGCCATAAATGCTGGTACCCGCTGTGACCACGAGCAACACCACCGCCGCGTGCAGACGCAGGCTGCGCGACTGCAGGAGGGGCTGGAGCACGTTGCCCTCGACCTGCTGCACCACGATGACGATGATCAGCATGATGATCGCCGTGGTCAGCCCGTTGCTGACGAGCGCCACCAGCACCGCCAGCGCGCCGGCGATGAACGCGCCGATGATCGGGATGAAGCCGCCGAGGAACGTCAGCGCGGCCAGCGGAATCGCCAGCGGCACGCCCAGGATCACGAGCCCGAGCCCGATGAACACGGCGTCGATCAACGACACGATCGCCTGGCTGCGGATGAACGACCCGAGCGTGACCCACACCCGCTCGAGCACCGTCGTCACGTGCCCGCCCGCGCGCTCACCGATCAGCCCGCGCACCCAAGGCGTGAACCGCATGCCGTCCTTGACGAAGAAGAACGCCAGCAACAGCGCCACCAGCCCGGTCACCACACCGGACGTCACCGCGCCCGCACCGGTCAGCAGCCCGTTCGCGATCGACCCGATGCTCGACTTGACCTGGTCGACGCCCTGCGCGATCAACCGGTCGAGGTCGGTGTCCTTGAGGTTGAACGGCGGCCCCGAGGCCCAGTCCTGCAGCTGGGTGACGGCTTTCTGCGCGCTTTGCGCGATCTCCGGCACACCGGACGCGATCGACGTGGAGATGGCCGCGATGACACCGCCCAGCACCGCCAGCCCGACGACCAGCACGATCGTCGCCGACAACGCCGAGTTGAGCCCCTTCGACATCAACCACCTGGCCGGCGGCCACAGCACCGTCGTGATCAGCAGCCCCAGCAGCACGGGCATCACGACCACCCACAGCTGCCCGATGATCCACACGACCATCCAGAAGCCGAGCGCCGCCAGCGCCACCCGCAGACTCCACCGCGCGAGCCAGCTCACGCCGTGCCCGATGGCCTCACCCTTGTCCGCCCACCTGCGTTCCCGTTCCACGCCGCACAGTCTGTCGTGATCTAGCCCGATCGGGTGGCAGACCCGCCGTTTTCACCGCCGGAGCGACTTCACGAACGCCCGCGCCTCGGCCTCGATCGGTAGCTCCGGGTCGTTGGCTGGGTCGTAGGGAGGCAGAACCGGGACCGGGACGCCCAACTTGCCGAGCAACCGCTTCGCCCGTTCCAGGTCGTAGCCCAGCACATAGGGCTCACCGTCCGCCCAGGCCCGCCGATGCGCGGCGAGCGCGTGCTCGCGGGCTTTGCCGGCATCACCGATCGCGAGCAGGAGTTCGGCCAGCGCTTGATGATCCGGAGCGCGATGCTCGGCCAGCTGGGCGGCCGCCTGAGCCGGATCGGACAGCTGGTCCAGCTGGATCCGCGCCAGAGCAAGCCTGGCTTCCGCCATCGCGTCGTCGATACCGACTTCGTGTGCCATCCGCACTGCCTCACTCAGCACGGCGGCGGAACCCGCCCAGTCGCCGCGCTCCGCCAACAACCTGCCGCGCAGCACAAGCAGTCTCCGAAGAAGTCCCCGAAAGTTGATGCGCTTGCCTTCTGCTTCGACCACGGCCAGCTCGTCATCGGTCAGGGCGCCACGACTGAACTGCAGGGAAGCGTGATTGAGTGCGGCTTCGCACTCGAGCCTCCTCGAGAAGGGGTCATCTCCTGCGCGTCCTGCCGACAGGGTGTCCCAGACCTCGTCCGCCTCGTCGCTCCGCCCGGTCTCGGCGAGCCAGTCGAAACTGTCCAATCGGGCGCAGTACAGGTAACTCGCGTCCTTGAGGCGATTCGCCGCTTCGAGGTTCACCGTCCTGACGCGCCATGACGCCGCCAGCCGGTTCGCGTCGTGCAGCGCGAGGGCGATGTTGGACAGGCCGACCACGGCGTCACCAGGCTCATTGGCTTTGACCGCCAGACGGAACGCCGCCTCCAGCACCGTCAGCGTCTGTTCTTTGTCTCCGAGATGGCCCAACGTGTCGGCCGCGTCGCTCACCAGGCGCGAGGCGGCTGTGGCAGACAGCTTGGGCGAAGGCGATGACCAGTCCGAGCCGAAGAAGGGACGAAGCAATGACGACATCTCGGGAACTGCTTCGAACTGAAACCTCAGCGCCGAGTCCAACCCTCCGAGATAGACATCGGCGGCCGCGGTCAGCCGCCCCCTGCGCACCAGCGTCTGGACCAGCGTCATGTCGTCCCGGAGCTCTTCCAGCCGAGTGACGGCCTCGTAGCGGGATCTCCTGCGGGCGGAGAAGTAGTCGATCACCCGATTGCCGAGCTGTCGCCGATCCCACACGCCCAGACCGTCCGCCACCACGGCGCGCACCACCGGATGCATGTCGTAGGTCCCGGTTTGCCGATCGTGCTGGAGGAGACCCCTGCGTTCCAGATCCGCCACTGCTGGGGCGCTGGACCGGGGCCGGTTCAACGCGTCGAGTGTCGCGAAGTCGACGGCGCTCGGCAGCAACGCCAAGGTCGACAGCAGCTTCCGGCTCGCCCTCGGCAGGGTGTCGACGGCCTTCTTCAGGATGTGGTTGCGCTTCTGCACGAGATCGAGCTCGCCGATCTCCAGACTCCCGCCGTGTTTCAGGTCGGTCGACCACCTGTCGAAATCGCCGCGGGCAGGCGGGTAGTCGTTCACCAGGCCCGCCACGATGCCGGTGACGAGAGGGTGACAGTCGCAGTGGCGTTGCAGGAACGACCGCATCGCCGCGGAGTCGCCCCGCACCTTGCAGTTGCGCATGAGCGCCTCGGCATCGGCAGGCCGCAGGCCGGGCAGACGTTCGTGCAGCACTCCAGGAATCGGCTGGCTGGACGTGTTGAGCAGCACTCTCGGGACGAGCCGGGAGCTGATCAGGATCCGCGACGGCGCCGCGACGGCCAAGCGCCGCATCAAGTCGTCGTCCTCCGGCCGGATGGCGATCGTGGGGTCACGGTGCGCGATCTCGTCAGAACTGCCCGCGGTCTCGTCGCGCACCTGGGCGGCGTCCAGGCGGTGGTAGGCGACCAGGACGCGTTCCAGGCCGTCCAGGACCAGCAGCCACGGCCGCGACTCCAGCTCGTGCAGCAGCAGTTCGGTGAGCTCCGGCTGCTTCTTGGCCTCGAACGTCTTCAGCGGCTTCCCGGTCATGTACGCGAGCGCGTGCCGGCAGAAGTCGGCCATCACCGCGCCGGCCTCGTAGAACGAGTACCAGAACCGCCCGGCCCAGTCGCCGCGCACGCCCGGCGCGTGCCGGTTCGCCCACTCCCACGTGAGGATGCTCTTGCCGGACCCGCCGATCGCCTCGAACAACAACACCGCGTGCTGCCCGGCAGGCCTCGCCCAGTCGCTCAAGGTCGCCAGCTGTGCTTCGCGGCCCACGAAGTCGTGCGACCCGAGATAGCGCGGCTTCGCGTACAGAGCCGGTGCGGCCGGGATGTGGTCCTCGCTCTCGGACAGGGGTTCCGGTGTTTCGAGCACGCGGCGCAGCTCAGCCACGGACTGCGTGGCCGCGGTGGCGAAGGAGGCCAGGTCGGTGAACTCCTCGTAGACCTGGTGCACGTCCCCGCCCGCGAACTTGGCCTCCTCGCGGAACTTCTCCAGCTTCGCCCGCTTGACCGGGTCGAGCTCGACGGCGTCCTCGGTCACGAGGTGGCCGGGGCTCATGATGAACACCAGGATCGGCCGCCCCAGCCGGACGGCCTCGCGGAATTCCAAGTGGGTCAGCGAAAGGCCGTCGGGGTTCGCGGAACCGTCAGGTACCGCGCCGTACCTGCGGCCGATGATCGCGATGTAGGCAGCCGCGTCCCGCACCTTCTCCAGCGACGACTCGACGACGGTGGCCAGGCGGGCGGAGTCGGACTCCATTGCCACAGCGTGGAGTTGCTGGCCCTGGATGGCGCTCATCAGCGCCGCCCGGTGTTCGCGCAGGTCGGCGAAGGTCGACGACACCATCACACCGGGGTACTGCCGTGGCGCGGACATGTAGGGATCTCGCGCCACGGCCCGACGTCGTTACGGCCCGAAAGGGTCAGGCCTTGCCCCAGAAGGCGTCTTCCTCGGCCGGGTCGGCGGTGAACAGCCAGACCTCGGCGACCTTGCCGTCAACGACGCGCATCAGGTCCACGCCGACGCCGTCCATCTCGGCGCCCGAGCGCTTGGCGGTCCAGTGGACCGGGGCGGCGACGGTGGAGCCGTTGACCATCAGCGGGGCGTTGCGGCGCAGGGTGAAGGTGCCCTCGGAGACCGTCATCATGCCGCCGATCATCGCGCCGACGGCTTCGGGGCCGTGGTGGGTGCCGGAGAACTGGTTCGCGCCTGGCTGGTGCCACACGACGTCGTCGGCGAACTGGGCGGCCACGGTGGCGAAGTCGCCGGACTCGAGGGCGTCGAAGTAGGTGGTGGCCACGGCGAGCGGGGTGGTCATGGTTTCTCCTTCGGGCTGGTGTTGCCCTATGCTCACCAAAGGTAACCAATTACCTCAACGTAACTAATGGACGGATGTGCGCCATGTCACAGACGGTGCCGGACTGGAGCGTGCTCGCGGCCAGCTGTCCTTCGCGGGGCAGTTTGGCGCGCATCGCCAACAAGTGGACCGCGATGGTGGTCACGGTGCTGGGCAACGGGCGCATGAGGTTCGGGGACCTGCGGAAGAACATCGACGGCATCAGCGGCAAGGTGCTGACCGAGACGCTCAGGGACCTCGAGCGCGACGGCATCGTTGTGCGACAGGTGTTCGCGGAGGTGCCGCCGCGAGTTGAGTACGAGTTGACGGAACTCGGCTTCACGTTGCACGAGCCGTTGCTGGCGTTGTGCCGGTGGGCGGAAAAACACATCGCCGAGGTCATCGTGAACCGCGAGAAGTACGACACTCGCTAGCGGAGCGCTCGCAGCGCACCTGCGGGTGTGAGGACGCCATCGACGTCCGGCGTCAGCGAGCCGCGGATCAGGTTGCGCACGACGGGCAGGCCCGACAACCGGAAGAGCAGGTCCCGCAACAAGATCCGCCACCGCGACGACGGCGCCATCCAGCCGATGAACTTCCGCCCGTACGACTGGGTGTGCTCGACGGCGGGCTTCATCCGGGTCTGGTAGCGCTCGAACGCACCCTCGAACCCCGCCGAAAGCTCTTCCACCAGCACACAAGCGCCGGCCATCGCAAGGGACGCGCCGTGGCCGGCGAACAGCGACACGGCCCCGCACGCGTCCCCGACCAGCACGACCTTTCCGCGATGCCACGACGGCATGTCCACTTGGGACACCTCGTCGTAGTAGACCTCCTGCGGCAGCGCGGCAAGCAGATCGGGTGCGACCCAGCCCAGGTCACCGAACCGCGAGCGCAATCCCTCCACCGGATCCGCGGGCAACTCCTGTTCCGAAGACCTGTACAGCATCAAGGCCGCCATCGCGCCGTCCCGCACGGCGTAGCAGCCGATCATCCGCTCAGGCACCGTCAGCATCTGGTAGCGACAACCGATCCGCTCAGCCAGCGACGCATCCCGAACCGAGAACGCCGCCGTGTGGTGTCCCAAATACCGCACGAACGACGACGCCGGTCCGAACACCAGCTCCCGGACCCGTGAGTGCACGCCGTCCGCGCCCACGATCAGGTCGAACGAGCCAACCGAACCGTCCGAGAACGTCACCCGCCCGTCGTCAACAGCAGAAACCGTTACCCCGTAACGGAAAGAACAACGCACATCGGCACGAATCACCTCGGCGAGATCGCCCCGCAGCAGGCTGATCACGCCGGAAGCAACGGACTCGTAGGCCGACGCGGAGATCTCGCTCCGCCTCCTCCCCCGCGCATCCACGCTGGTCACCGACGAGATCGGCGCGCGACGGGCCTCCAGTGCCGGCAACAGCCCCATCCGCCGCGCCACCTCGTGACCAGGCCCGAAGAAATCGATCATGTAGCCGCCCGCGCGGAACGACGGCGCCCGTTCGACGACGAGCACCTCCCACCCCGCGCGCTCCAGCCACCACGCCGAAGCAAGCCCGGCGATCCCCGCTCCCACGACCAACGCTCGTTGGGCACTCGACTTAGGCATATGCCCAACTTAGCATCGGTCAGGCGTCAGGGGTGCATCTTGCGACTGCTCCGGCCACCGCTCCACAGCCACAGCGCGGCCACCACCGCGACCAGCACGCCGAGCGCGATGAGCCCGTCGGGAACGCCGCCGGAGCCCTGTTGTTGCTGCGTGACGACCTGCGGCGCGCGAGCGGCAGGAGGAGGCGCGGGCGCGGCAGAGGAAGGCTGCGCGACCAGGGCCAGCGGGATCGCGTCGGTGTCGCTGAAGTTGACCATCCCGGTCGCCTCCAGCACCGTCATGTGGTCGAGCACGGTGTCCATGCAGACCTTGGCGTAGTCGCGGATCGCCGTGTTGCGCGTGCCCGTGCGCACGGTGGCGAGGAACTTGTAGACCACGCCGTGCGCCGCACGAAGCCGGTTCGCGAACACGCGGTCGAACTCAGGACTGCGCGCGGGCGCGGCCTGCATCTCGTTCAGCCAGCCCTGCTGCGCCTCGTTGGGCTGCGTGGGCAGCTGCACGTTCAGCGTCCGGGCGAGTTGGACGGTCCGCCGGTCCAGATCGGAGTGACCGTCGATCAGGTGCCGGCCCGCCTCCTGCACCAGCGGGTTGGCCGACTTCTCCAGGCCCATCCGCCCGGCAGGGCCCTCCCACAACCCGGCGAGCGCCACCTTCTGCAGCAGGTCGCGCCCGGCAGGCCCCATCGGCCCGAACTGGGTCTGCACGTAGTCGGGGCCGAGGTCCTGCTGGGCGAACGCGGGCGGGGCACCGAGCAACAGGATCAGCAGGGAGACGAGAAGTGTCCGCATGCCGGGAGGTACGGACAGACCGCCAGACGCCGACCGTTGCACAGTGCAATGTTTATCGTTTCGTTATCTTGATCGAGCCCTGTAGAACTTGCGGGGTGAGCGATGTCGACGATCTGACCGACGCGGTCCTCACCGCGTCCCGCCTGTTGATCGCCGTGTCGGCACGCTCGCTGGCGGCGGTCGAGGAGACGCTCACGCTGCCGCAGCTCAGGATGGTCGTGCTGCTCGACAGCCGCGGCCCGATGAAGCTCACCGCGCTCGCCGACCTGCTCGAGGTCAACCCGTCGACCGCGAAGCGGATGATCGACCGGCTGATCACGTCGGACATGGTCGGCCGCGAGCCGAACCCCACCTCGAAACGCGAGATCGTCGTCGC
Organism: Lentzea sp. NPDC054927; assembly: GCF_053610285.1. NCBI lineage: Bacteria > Bacillati > Actinomycetota > Actinomycetes > Pseudonocardiales > Pseudonocardiaceae > Lentzea > Lentzea sp. NPDC054927. The sequence continues at coordinate 64,156 of NZ_JBSGXZ010000027.1, read as the reverse complement.
CGTCACCGAACAGGGCCGCCGCGTCGTGGGCGAGGTGATGGCGCGCCGGCGGGCCGAGATCAGCAGGATCGTGGCACGGATGCCGGAACACCTGCGGCACGGCCTGGTCGAGGCACTGACCGCGTTCGCCGAGGCCGGTGGCGAACCCCGCTGGTCAGCCCGTGACGAGTCGCCGGAACGGACCCGCGACCACGCGGAAGTCGACTGACTCGTCCAACGCGCGGTGCAGCACCAACCCGTCGATGGCCGCACCCAACAACAACGCGACGGCATCGGCGTCCTTCACCCCGGAGTCGTGCAGCCACGCGGCGACCCTCGACCGGAAATCGGCGACCAGCGCGGCCAGCGACGACCGCAGCTCGGGCAGCCGATGTGCGGCCAGGAACGCCTCGGCCAGCAGCAACGACTCCGGATCCGTGCCGGTGTAGCGGGAGAGCTCCTCGAGCATCCGCTCGATGCCGGCGGCCGGATCAGCGGCACGCAACACGTCCGCGGACTCGGCCAGCATCTTCGACGCGAACCGCAGCGCGGCCGTCGACAGCAGTTCCGGCACCGACGAGAAGTGGTAGTGCACGAGAGCGGCGTTGACGCCCGCCCGCTCGGCGATCAGCCGCGTGGTGACCGCACCCCAGCCGACCTCGCCCACCAGCTCGGCGGCGGCGTCGAGAAGTTGTTCACGGGTGCGGCGACCACGATCGGCAGACTTGGGCACGCGCCCAAGGTTAGCTTTCGGCCTTCTTCCTGAACGCGTCGAGCACCTCGACCCAGCCACCCGAGTTGTCCTCGTGGGCCTTGGCGCGCAGCTCGTCGGAGCCGGCCAGCGCCGCGAACCCGCTCTCCACGACGCGCAGCCGCGTGCCGGAGCCCTCCTGCGTCAGGGTGAACTCGACCAGCGTCGTGTTGTCCGAGGTCAGCTCCTGCCCCTCGAACGCGCTGGCCCAGCGGTACGACACGAAGCTCTGCGGCGTCACGGTCTCGGCGCGCACCGGGTAGTCGCCGTACTGCTCGTTCTTGCACAGCGTCGTCTCACCCTCGACGGCCACGCCAGAGGGCGCCGAGGCCACCCACCACCCCGGCTCGGTCACCAACTGCCAGACCCGCTCCAGCGGTGCCTCGATCACGGTCTCGCGTTCGATCCGGTCCACGGTCACGACAACTCCTGAAGTCCGCCAACAAGTGCAACCCCAGAGTTGCACATCCCCCGAGGATGCGCAACTCCAGGGTTGCATGTCTCTCCCGCGCCCCGAACGCGGGAGACGTTCCTACGAGCGGGCTCCGAGCGATCCGACGATCCCCGCGGTCACCGCCGAGGAGCTGCGGACCGTGCCCTTCTTCAGGCTTGCCTTCCCTTCGGGCTGGTCCTCGGCGACGACCTCCCGCGTGCCGATGAAGTCACCGTTGTCCGGGTCGATGATGATCTCGGTGAAGTCGTCGTAGTACTTCTTGCCGAGCGCGACGCCTTCCTTGCCGTCGAGGTTCGCCCGCTTGTCGGTCACGACCAGGCCGGGCAGCAGGGCGAGCGCGCGGAAGAGGTTCGCCCGCACCTCGGCGGGGTACTGGCCCGTCCGCAGCGCGTTCAGCGCCGACATGAACGCACCTGCCTCTTCGGCGTGGCCCTCGTCCCTCAGCTTGGCCAGCAACTCCTTCGGGTCCTTCGGCAGCGCGGCGATGAACTCCGGCGTCGGGTTGTGGAACGACGCCGCGGTGCACCGGTCCGGCTGGCCTTCGGCGAAGTAGGAGTAGTTGCCGCACTTGGCGCGGAACTCCTCGCCGTCCTTGAACGACGTCGCTGCCTCCGGCTTGCCCGAGCCCTCGTGGCCAGGCACCCACTTCACCGAGTTGATCGTGTTCTTGAACATCCACTCGTCGCGGAAGTCGGAGGGAATCCACTGTTCCTGGACCATGTCGGTGGACGAGGCCTTCGCCGGCCCGTCCCCGGACTCGATCATGATGCCCTCGTACCGGGTCCGCACGTAGCGGAACTGGCCAGGGCCGACCGGGCGGTCGACCACGCGCGAGGCGAGGTCCGCGGCCTTGGTCAGCTCCTCGGCGGCGGTCGCGGAATTGCTGCCGACACCGGTCAGGTCGACGGTCGACGCGGCCAGGCCACCACCTGTCAGCACGGCGACGGCGGCCGCGGCGGCGAGCCAGCGGACACGACGGCGTGGCCGGTGTTCGGCACCGACAGCGATCGGCTCGGCGACTTCGGCACGCGTCTCGAGGGCTGCCGCCAGCGCGGACCTGCCGGCGGCGACGTCGAACTGGACGGGCTCGTCGCCGGCACGGGAAAGCGCCGCGTCGAGCACTCGGTCGAGGGTCTCGGGCTTGGTCGGCTCAGACATGGCTGTCCTCGGTGAAGTCGTAGTCGGTCGCGGCGAGGCGGGTGCGCAGCCGGGCGCGGCCGCGGTGCAGCCTGGTGCGCACAGTGGCCACCGGGACGTCGAGCGCCACGGCGATCTCGGCCGGCGAGAAGTCCGCCCACGCGTTGAGCAGCAGCACCTCGCGTTCCTCGAGGCGCAGTTCGGCGAGCCAGGCGGTGAGCGGTCCGGCGAGCACGTCCGCGTCCGCCGCGGCGCTCACCCGGTCACCGATGTCGGCCTCGTCGGTGCGGGCCGCGTACTCCTTGCTCCACGCACGCAGCTTGCGTTCCTCCGCACGCACGTGACCGCGCAGCAGGTTCGTCGCCACGCCGTAGAGCCACGCACGCACCGCGTCGGCGTCGTAGGACTGCCCTTGCCGTTGGTCCCAGAGCACCAGGAAGGCCTCGGACACCACGTCCTGCGCGGTGTCGGTGCCGACCCGCCTGGCCACGTAGCGGTGCAACCGCTCGGCCGTCGATTCGTAGAGAGTCAGCAGCGCGGCCTCGTCCAGCAGGCCGGGCGCCTCGTCTTCGATGGTCAGCGCCACGGGCGCCACGTCGCTTCGCACATGACTACCTGGCCGCAGCCCCCACGAGCGTTCCCGGCGTGTGCTCACCGCCACATCGTGAGGTCTCAGATCAGATCTCGCTCGGGTACGGGTGCCGTGCCGTGAACTCGGCCGCGGTCATCCCGAACAGCACCACGTCGTGATGGCGCCCGGCGAAGAACTCGTGGTCGCGCAGCCTGCCCTCCTCGTGGAAACCGAGCCTGCGCTGCAACGCCATCGACGGTTCGTTGAAGCCCCACACGCTCGCCTCGCACTTGTGGAACCTGCGCTCGCCGAACATGAAGCCCAGCAGCATCGTCACCGCCTCGGACGCGTAGCCGCGCCGCCAGTGGTCCCGGCCGAGCGCGATGCCGTAGGAGAACCGGCCGGCCCGGTGGTCCACCGAGTGCGTCGACGTCGAACCGACGAGCGCACCGTCCTCACACGACTCGATCGCCAGCTGGAACTGGTCGCGTTCCGCCTGCCGGAGCGCGGTTTTCTGCGCCCACTCGCGTTGCCGGGCGGCCGACGACGGTGGGTGGATCATGTCGGCGGCCCGCTGGGTGGCGGAGTCCTGGTCGAACTTCTGGAACGCCTCCCAGTCCTCGGGTTCCACCGCGCGCAGGCGGACGAGCCGTCCGGTCCAGACGTTGGTCATCCGGAGATCGAATCCGCCGGGCTCGCCCAGAGGCAACTCGTTTCGGGGACACGATCGGGTGACTACTAAGATCGTCCCGGTGACCGCCTACGACGACCTCGAGCTCGACACGACCGTGCTGCCGGAACGCCAGCAGAAGATCCTGGTCGCCATCCGCGACTGGGTTGTGGAGAACGGCTACTCCCCCAGCACGCGTGAGATCGGCGAGGCGGTCGGCCTGAAGTCGTCGTCGAGCGTCTCCAAGCACCTGTCGGCGTTGGAGGACAAGGGATTCCTCCGCCGCGGCAGCTCGGTGTCGCGGCCGATGGACGTGCGGGTCTTCCTGAACGAGACCACGTCGCCCGTGCGGGTCTCGGAGGACTCGATCTCCGTGCCCGTCGTCGGTGACATCGCCGCCGGTACGCCGATCACGGCCGTCGAGCACGTGGACGACGTGCTGAACCTGCCGCGCGGGCTGGTCGGGCGCGGCAGCAACGTGTTCGCGCTGCGCGTGCGCGGTGACTCGATGATCGACGCGGCGATCTGCGACGGCGACATGGTCGTGGTCCAGCAGACGCACGAGGCGTACAGCGGGCAGATCGTCGCCGCGATGATCGAGGAAGAGGCGACCGTCAAGGTCTACCAGCGCCGCAACGGGCACGTGTTCCTGGAACCGCGCAACCCCGACTACCCGGTGATCGACGGCGACAAGGCCGTGATCCTGGGCATCGTCGTCTCGGTTCTTCGCAGCGTCTGAGCACGGCTAGAGGGCGCCCCAGTCGCGTTCCTTCAGGTGCTCGGCCACGGCTTGCGCGGCGCGGGTCGGAGTTGCGCGGGTCACCAGGTAGAGGGTGTTGAGCGGCGGGATCTCCGGGTGGTGCAGCTGTTCGACGGATCCGGCGGTGATGGCCGGTTCGGCGAGGTAGCGGGGCAACGCCGACACGCCCGCTCCGGCGATCACCGCGGCCAGCACCGCGCGCAGGTCCGGGACGACGATCGCCGTGGGGTTCTTCGGGCGCCGGCCGAACTCGCTGCGCCAGTACCTCCTGATGATCGGCAGCTCGTCGGAGTAGGCGACCAGCGGCAGGTGTTCGAGAGCGCGCGCCGGGTCATCGGCGAGCAGTGCCTGGTCGACGGTTCTGGCCAGCAGAGGTGGGCCGACCAGGAGGAACTCCTCGTCGGTCAACGGCGTCGCGGTCAGTCCCGCGCCGGGGCGGACCGAGGACAGCACGATGTCGAGCTGTCCGGCCTTCAGCGCGCCGAGCAGGTCGTTCGCCAGGCCCAGCGTGATCTCCACCCGGATGCCGCGCTGGGTCAGCGGGGTGAGGGCCGGCATGCCGCGGGTGGTCATGAACTCGGCCGCTCCCCCGATCCTGACCGTGCCTTCGAGGGCAGGTGCCGGGTCGAGTGCACTTCTGAGCTGATCGACGTGCGGGCCGACGCGCCGGGCGAGGTCGTCGGCCCGGGGCGTGGCGGTGACCCCGCGGCTGCTCCTGATGAACAGGGGTTCGCCGAGGTCGCGCTCCAGCCTGGCGAGCTGCCCGCTCACCGCGGGCTGGGTGAGCCCGCGCCTGGTCGCGGCGGCCGTGATCGATCCGCCACGGTAGATCTCCAGGAACGTGGCCAGGAGATCCAGGTCTGTCAACTTCTCGGCCATAAGGCAGCTTATAGCACCGTCGGCGCGCTTGAAGGATTCGTGATGGTATGGCCGCATGAAGAAGCTACTGATGGTCGTGACCGGAGCAGACTCGCTGACGCTGGCGGACGGCACGAACCACCCCACGGGGTTCTGGGCCGAGGAAGTGGTCGAGTCGGTGCGCGTGCTCCGCGAGGCCGGCGTGGAGGTCACCGTGGCGACGCCGGGCGGTGTCGTGCCGACCGTCGACAAGGCGAGCCTGGACGGCAGGTTCGATGACGCCGTTGCCTCCCTTGAGGATCTGCGTGCGCCGGCGACCTTGGCGTCGCAGAAGGCGGCCGACTTCGACGCGATCTACCTGCCCGGCGGCCACGGCCCCATGACGGACCTGGCGTTCGACCAGGACCTGGGCACGCTGCTGGCGGACTTCCACGACAGCGGCAAGCTCGTAGCGGCGCTGTGCCACGGGCCGGCCGGGCTGCTCAGCGCGGTCCGGGCGGACGGCACGTTCGTGTTCGCCGGCAAGGAGCTGACGGTGTTCAGCGACGAGGAGGAGCGCATCGGCGGCCTGAACGTCCCCTACCTGGTCGCCGGACGGCTGGCGGAGCTGGGCGCGCGCGTCACGCCGGGTGAGCCGTGGTCGAGCACGGTGGTGGTGGACGGCAGGTTCGTGACGGGTCAGAACCCGCAGTCCACTGTGGCCACCGCGACTCAGGTCGCCGCTCTCATCTAGCGGAGGGCTGCCGCGATCCGTTGCAGCAGGGCCTGTTCGTCGGCCTTGGTGACCGGCAGCTCGTTCGGCGCGTTGTCCCAGTCGACGCCGTCCAGCCCCAGCACGGACTTCCGGTCGAAGTCGAGCGCCTGGTCCGCCATCTCCGGCCGCAGCAGGTCGATCACGAGACCCGTGTCCACGGTGGTGTGCCCGGCGAGCAGGGCGGCGTCGTAAAGGTCCTTGGCCTGCGGGTACATGTCGGTCGCGAGCCACTGGAGCTTCCAGGCCAGTGACAGCTCCTGGTTCGCCGCCAGCAGGATCGTGCCGGTGACCTCGACGGGCTCCGGCGCGATCGGCAGTTCCTCGTTGAACACCAGGTCGATCTGGATCGCGCCCTGCGGCAACCCTTCCACGTCGAACGGGAACACGATCCGCCGGCCGGGCACCCGCTCGTAGGTCCAGATGTGCTCGGTGTCGGCCTGGTCCGCGCGCAGGCCAGGTCCGGGGTCGTCCTCGACCGCCTGGACGATGTCGTCGATGAGCTGCTGCGCCCGCGGGCTCTCGAACGCGATGGAGCGCGGCGTGACCACGAAGTCGAGGTCGCCGGGTTCTCTGGCGGCGGCGCCGAACCACGCCTTCATCACGACGCTGCCGCGCAGCACCAGGTTCTCGGTCCAGGCCGAGTTCCCGATGAGGTGCAGCACGTGCGCCATCGCCCCGCGGCGCGCGTCGAGCCACCGCGCGCCGTCCGCGGGGTCACCGAACTGCGGGTCGCCGCCGCGGAAGGCGTGCGAGAACTGCTTGAGCGCGGGGTCGAACACCGCGCGCTGCTTGATGTCCTGGCCCGGCTTGACCACGAGCGGGTGGAACGTCGACGGGAAACCACGGTCCCAGCGCGGTGCCTGTCGCAGCCGCTCGTCCGTGCTGCGTGCGGACTTGCCGTGGATCCACCCGTTGTCGATGTGCAGCGCGTCGTCGTCGACGACGTACTCCTCCTCGACCTCCAGCACCTGGAACTCTTTCAGGTCAGCAAGAAGCCGGTCGAGCCGCTGCTTCGCCGTGGCGCGCCCCACCCCGAAGCACCGTTGCGTGATGAACCGCTCCTGCGAGCCGTCGTCGTACTCGCGGCGAGCGTTGCGCGAAACGTGCGCCTCGTGCCCGTCGATGGCCTTCCAGACGCGCGCGTGCCAGTCGTGCCACGTCCCGGTCATCAGGACTTTCACGTGGTGCTCGAAGTACAGCGCGGGATCGGCTTCCTCGTCGGTCTGCGGCACGCCCTCGTTCCACGGCGCCGCCTCGATCTTCACCCGCACCACGAACAACTCGGCGGCGAGCAGCTTCTGCCGCCAGCCCTCCGCGACCGCCCGCACCTCGTCGACCGTGCCCTTGGCGCCGATCGTCAGCATCGGCTGCGACCACACCTCGCCCCGGTGCAGCTTGATGTGGCTGAACTTGAGCCCGTGGCGCTCGGCGAACTCCCCCAGTTCGTCGACCTGCCACTCCGACCCGGTCAGATGTAGCTCGAACTCGCCCGCGTACATGTCCTCCCCCTCTACGAGGCGCTGACGTTAGCCGAGCATCACCTGCAACACACACAACAAATACAGCAGCACCGGCCCGCGGCTCAGCTGCAGCACCAGCCCGATCGGCACCGGCCCGAGCACCCCGAAGTCGATCGCGGCAACCCCGTAGTCGAGCGGCGGCCGCGTCGCGATCCGGTACACCACAGCCACCGCCCCCACCGCCGAAACCACGCCGTTCAGCCACGAGACGTGCGGCGTGAACGGCACAGTCACCACACACCAGACCACCGCGCCTGTGGCCGGCACCACGAGATGCGCGAGCCGCAGAAACCCGTCCGGCACACCGAGCATCCGGCGGATCGCCGCCGACCGGCAGACCGCCTTGAGCCCGGCCGCCAGGCGATCGGTGGCGACGAACGCGGCCAGCAGATGCACCGCCGGCACCCAGTCGACCTCACCACCGAGTGCCACCAGCGCGGGCAACGGCACCAGCCCGACCCACACCAGCACCGCGTTCGGTGCTCTGCGGGCACGCAACACGTCCGTCCACACCAGCACCGTCAGCCGGGATCCCCGCATCCGCGATGAGCGAACCCGGCCGAGCGCCCGCGCCCGCCGTTCCGCCAGGATCGCCCCCAGCAACGCCAGGTCGAGCCACGCCACCGACACCCGCACCGCCGCGGCGAGCGACGCTCCAGCAGCGAGGTCCGCGCGGTTCAACCGCCGCAACGACAATCCCGCGACCACGACCAGCAGCACCGCCACCGGAATCAGCCACACCGCCTCGCCCGCGGCGAAGTCCGGCCTCAGGAACAACGCGAGCACAGCCACCCCGGCCAGCACGCTCAGCCAGGTCTGCGGGCGCAGCCGAAACCTTTGCAGCACAACGGCACCCGCCACCACCGCCAGTCCGGCCGCAGCGGATCCCGCGAACAGCAACGGCCCTGGCGGCGCGGTCGCCCCCACCACACCGAAGACGGCGGCGGGCCACACGGCACCCACCGCCGCGCCGAACCCGAGCAGGCCGAGGAAGCGGGGCGTCAGCAACGCGACCCGGTCCACCGGCGAACTCAGCACCCAGAACATCCGGTCGCGGCCCGCGAACACCGGCCCGAACGCCAGCAACACCTTGAGCAGCACCACCGCCGCCAGCACGGACAGCCACAGCGCGGTCCACTCGCTCGCGCCCTGCTGCCCGGTCTTCTCCAGCCCCTTGAACGCGACACCCCAGCCGATCGCGCCGAAGATCGCCGTGGTGACGAGCCGCTCGTAGAGGCGGGCGAGCCGGAACCGCCACGGTGGCGGCGGACGCCTCAGCCGGTGCCGGACCTCGCCCGCGGACGGGATCACAGGAGCACGGAGCGGTCGGCGACCGCGTCGACGAGATCCCGGTCGTGCGAGGCGAACACCACGGCCACCCCGGCCGCCTTCTCCGCCTTCAGCCGCTCACGCAGCCACGTGCGTCCCTGCACGTCGAGCCGTTGCTCCGGCTCGTCCAGGACCAGCAGGCCGCGCGGCCGCACGAAGCACGAGGCGAGGCCCAGCCGGTGCCGCTGCCCGCTCGACAGCGTGGGCGGCAGCTGGTCGCGCACCTCGGACAGGCCCAGTTCGCCCAGCACGTCGAGCACCTCGCGTTCGACGTCCGGTGTGCCGTGCAGCCAGGCGACCAGCCGCAGGTGCTCCACGACGGACACGTCCGGGAAGTAGTCGGCGTCGTCCAGCAGCGCGGCGGTCAGCGCGCGGAACGACGCGGAGGCCTCGTCACGCACCGCTCCGCCTACCAGCACCTCGCCCGCGTCGTGGGTCTCGGCTCCTACCAGGCACTTGAGCAGCGTGGACTTGCCGGAGCCGTTGCGGCCCTCGATCGCCACCGCCTCCCCCGCGGCGACGGTGAAGCGGAGCCCGGTGAACACGGGGTCGTCGCCGTAGCTCTTGCGGACGTCCCGCACCTCCAGCATGTGATCAGCGTAATGGGAATAGCTCGGGCACCCGTGCGTTAAGGTAGATGCAAACGCATAGAACTCGAAGACAGAAGGAGGCGGGTGCCGTGCAGTTCGGAATCTTCTCGGTGAGCGACATCACCAGGGACCCGGTGAGCGGCGAGACCCCCAGCGAGGCCGAGCGCATCGACGCGATCGTGCAGATCGCTGAGAAGGCCGAGGAGGTCGGGCTCGACGTGTTCGCGATCGGCGAGCACCACAACCCGCCGTTCTTCTCGTCCGCGCCCAGCACGCTGCTGAGCCACATCGCGGCGAAGACGAAGAAGCTGATCGTCAGCACCGCGACGACGCTGATCACCACCAACGACCCGGTGCGCATCGCGGAGGAGTACGCGATGCTGCAGCACCTGTCGAAGGGCCGCATGGACCTGATGCTGGGCCGCGGCAACACCGCGCCGGTGTACCCGTGGTTCGGCGCGGACATCCGGCAGAGCCTGCCGATGGCACTGGAGAACTACAACCTCCTGCACCGGTTGTGGCGCGAGGACGTCGTGGACTGGGAAGGGAAGTTCCGCACCCCGTTGCAGGGCTTCACCTCCACGCCGCGGCCGCTGGACGACCTGCCGCCGTTCGTGTGGCACGGCTCGATCCGCACGCCGGAGATCGCCGAGCAGGCCGCCTTCTACGGTGACGGCTTCTTCGCGAACAACATCTTCTGGCCGAAAGAGCACTACATGAGGCTGATCAAGTTCTACCGGCAGCGGTACGCGCACTACGGCCACGGCACGGAGAAGCAGGCCATCGTCGGTCTCGGCGGTCAGGCGTACATCGCGAAGCGGTCGCAGGACGCGCTGAAGGAGTTCCGGCCGTACTTCAACGAGGCACCGGTCTACGGGCACGGGCCGAAGATGGAGGACTTCATGGAGATGACGCCTCTGTCGGTCGGCAGCCCGCAGGAGGTCATCGACAAGACGCTGACCTTCCGCGAGCACTTCGGCGACTACCAGCGCCAGATGTTCCTGATGGACCACGCCGGCCTGCCGCTCAAGATGGTGCTCAACCAGCTCGACCTGCTGGGCGAGGAAGTGGTTCCGGTGCTGCGCAAGGAGATCGAGGCGCGGCAGGACCCGGAGACCGCCAAGCCGCCGACGCACGCGGTGCGTCTCAAGGAGAAGTACGGCGACCAGCCGGCCCGTCAGCCGAAGCCGAACGCCAACCGGGGTGACAACGTCACGGGTGGCTCGCCCTACCAGGACACCGAATGACCCGAGCCAACGAGGCGTGGGAGTCCCTGATGAGGGCCTACGCCGTGCTGATGAAGCAGTTCAACGCGGAGGACGTCTGGGGCGACCTGACGATGCGGGAGTACGACGTCCTCTACACGTTGTCCAAGTGCGACAGTCCACTCAGGATGAGTGAGCTGAACCGCCACGTGCTGCTGAGCCAGCCCGCCCTGTCCCGCATGGTCGACCGCCTGGTCGACCGCGGGCTGGTGGAGCGTTGCCCGGATCCCGGTGACCGCCGGGGTGTGCGCCTGTCGCTCACCCCGGCCGGCCGGAAGACCCAGCAGGAGATCGGCCGCCCGCACGCCCGCGGCGTCACCCGCGCGTTGAGCGTGCTCACGCCTGAAGAACTCGACCAGCTCGCCGTGATCACTCGCAAGCTGGCGGAGAACGAGGAGACATGACCACACAGTCGCAGCTCGTCATCGTGTCGGCCGGCACGAGCGACCCGTCGTCGACGCGCCTGCTCGCCGACCGCGTCGCCCAGCGCGTCGCCACGCTCGCACCCCAGAAGAAGCAGCTCACCGTCGGCATCCAGACGATCGAACTGCGCGAGCTGGCCGGCGAGATCGCGAACGCACTGGTGTCCAACCACATCGGCGCGAAGCTGCAGAAGGCGATCACGGCCCTGCAGCACGCGGACGGCATCGTCGCGAGCACCCCCGTCTACAAGGCGGGCGCGAGCGGGCTGTTCACGTCGTTCTTCCAGATCCTGGACAACGACCTGCTGATCGCGAAGCCCGTCGTGCTCGCCGCGACCGCCGGCACGGCCCGGCACGCGCTCGTGGTCGACGACCAGATGCGCGGCCTGTTCGCCTACCTGCGGACCGTCGTGGTGCCGACATCGCTGTTCGCCGCGACCGAGGACTGGACCGACCCCGGGCTGAACAAGCGGATCGACCGCGCGGCCCTCGAACTGGTGGTGCTCATGGCCTCCGGGTTCGAGAAGCAGGTGCGTGACGAGTCGTGGGGCAGCTACCAGCACGAGTTCGGCAGCGCGGGCGGCACCGAGGTGTCGATCGACTTCGACTCCGACCTGATGAAGCTGGCCGCGGGCGGCGCGGCCAACTAGAAGTCGGCACCGCGCGAGAGCATTTCGTGCGCGCGGAGCTCAACGAGTGCACCTTCGTGCATGGCAACGGCGGCGTCGTACGCGGCGCCGCCGAGCACCAGTCGTTGCGGCGGCTGGGGTGCGTCCATCGCGGTGAGCACGGCGCGCACTCCGCGTTCGGGATCGCCCGGCTGCTTGCCGTCCTGGTCTGCGAACGCCGCGCGGATGCCGTCCACCAACCCCAGGTAGGCGTCGACGGTCTCATGCACGGGCTCGTCCTGGAAGCCCGCGTAAGCCTTGGTGCGGAACGATCCCGGCTCGACGACCAGCACCCGCACGCCGAACGGCTCGACCTCCTGGCGCAACGTCTCCGACAGGCCTTCGAGCGCGAACTTCGCCGCCGAGTAGTAGCCGAACCCCTGCACACCGACGAGACCGGCCAGCGACGACATGTTCACGATCCAGCCGTCGCCCCGCGCCCGCATGCCCGGCAACACCGCGCGCACCAGCGTGACCACAGCGAACAGGTTCAGCTCGAAGCTGAGCCGGACCGTCTCGTCCCGGGTGCCCTCCACCGAGCCGTACCAGCCGCGGCCCGCGTTGTTGACCAGCACGTCGATCCCGCCGAACCGCTCCTCCGCCGCCGCGACCGCCGCGCGAACCTGCTCGGCGTCGGTGACGTCGAGACTCAGAACGAGCACGCGGTCGCCGTACCGCGAAGCCCATACGCGCAGTTCATCGGGGCGACGAACGGTCAGCGCCACCCGATCTCCCCGCTCGAGCGCGGCCTCGGCGTAGGCCATCCCGAACCCGCCGGGCGTCCCTCCGGTGATGAACCAGGTCTTCATCAGACTTCACCTTTCGCTATAGAGAGTCATGTAGCGCTACATAAGCTACTATAGCGGTATGCAGAACGCACGGGATCGGCTCCTGCTCGCCGCGGCGGAGATGCTGGAGAACGGCGGCAAGGTGTCCACGAGGGCCGTGTGCGAACGCGCCGGGGTGCAGGCACCGACGCTGTACCACCACTTCGGCAGCAAACAGGGCCTGATCGACGCCGTGCTCAACCACGGGTTCACCCAGTACGTCGCGGTGGAGAGCTCCGGCGACCCGCTCGGCGACCTGCGCGAGGGCTGGGACCGGCACGTGCGGTTCGGGCTGGAGCACCCGTCGTTCTACGGGCTGCTCTACGGCCGGGCCGAGCCGGGAAAGCCTTGCGCCGTCACCGCTCCCGCGCACGCCGCCCTGCGCGACAGGTTCACCGAGGCCGCCGCGCAGGGCCTGTTGAAGGTGCCCGCGGATACCGCCGCGGAACAGGTGCTCGCCGCCAACGTCGGCGTCACGCTGACCCTGATCACGCAAGCCGAACCGGACTTCGAGCTGTCCGCGGGCGTGCGCGAGGCGGCGCTGGCCGGTGTGCTGCACGCGACCGGCGCGGAAACCCACGACCGGGCGAGCACCGCGCTCACCCTGCGCGCCCTGGTCGACGAGGACGCCGGCGATCTCACACCAGGCGAGCGCGCGCTGCTCGGCGAGCTGCTGGACCGGCTGGCCCGCTAGACCACCCGGTGTTCCTCCGACCAGGGCACCAGCTTCCGTTCGGCAAAGGTCAGGCCGTAGAACAGCGCGACGCTCATGATCGCGAGCAGCCCCATCGCCGCGAAGGCCAGCGAGGTGTTCGCGCTCCCGCCGGACAGGCTGATCACGTACCCCAGTCCGGCGCTGGAGCCGACGAACTCGCCGATCACCGCCCCGATGACGGCCAGCGTGATCGACACCTTCAGCCCGACGAAGATCTGCGGCACCGCGTGCCGCAGCCGCAGCTTGAAGAACTCGTGGTGGCGCGAGGCGTCCAGCGACCGGAACAGCTCGACCAGCTCACCCGGCGTGGACTTCATGCCGGACGCGGTCGAGATGACGATCGGGAAGATGCACACCAGCACCACCATGAGCACCTTCGAGGAGATGCCGAACCCGAACCACACCACCACGATCGGCGCGATCGCGACCTTCGGCACGGCGTTGAGCGCTACCAGCAGCGGGTAGAACATCCGCTCCAGGACCGTCGAGCCGACGATCAGCAACGCCAGCGGCACACCGATCACAATGGACAGTCCGAATCCGGACACGGCCTCCCACAACGTGATCAGCGACTGCTCCAGCAGGTAGCCCGGCACCTCCAGGAACTCACGGACCACGTCCGCGGGCGACGGGACCAGGAACTGCTCGATCCCGAACACGATCGTCGCGAGCCACCAGGCGCCGATGATCGCCAGCAGGCCCAGCACCGGCAGCACGACCTTCACGCCGTCACCTCCGCCAGCAGCCCGCGCAGCTCCCGGCTCACCTCGTCCAGTTCGACGTGCCCCAGCGCACGCGGCCGGGCCAGGGCGACGTCGACGATCTGGTGGATCCGGCCGGGGCGCGGGCTGAGCACCACGATCCGGTCGGCGAGCAGCACGGCCTCGTCGATCGAGTGCGTCACGAACACGACGGTGCGCGGCAGTTCGAGCTGAACCCGTTGCAGCTCCTCGGAAAGCTCGGTCCGGGTGATCGCGTCCAGCGCGGAGAACGGTTCGTCCATCAGCATCACCCGCGGGCTCTGGATCAGTGACCGGCACAGCGACACCCGTTGCTGCATGCCGCCGGAAAGCTCGTGCGGCAGCCGTTTCTCGAACCCGCCGAGCCCGGTGAGGTCCAGCAGCTCGTGCGCCCGGTCACGGTACTTCCGTTGCACCAGGCCGAAAATCTCGATCGGCAGCAGCACGTTCGACAGCACCGACCGCCACGGCAGCAACGCCGGTCGCTGGAACATGAACGAGACGTCTCGCCTCGGCTTTCCCACCCGCTCCCCCGCCACCAGGACCTCGCCGGCCGAAGGCCTGAGCAGGCCGGCGATCAGGCGCAGCAACGTCGACTTCCCGCAGCCAGAACGCCCGATCACCGCCACGAACTCGTGCTCGCCCACCTCCAGGTCGATCCCTGCCAGGGCATCGACGGTGCCGAAGGTGTGCGAGACGCCGTGCAGACCGATCACTTCGGCGCCAGCCCGAACGAAGCCAGGTCGTCGGGACGCACCGAACCCGCGGGGATCGCACCCGCGTCCACGAGCGTGCTGATGATCTTCTCGACCCGCGGCTGGGTCAGCTCACCGGTGGGTCCGCTGAACCCGGACGGCTTCACATAAGGCGCCATCAGCCCGACTTCGGCGCTGGCCACGCCCGCGTCCTGAGTCGGCTGGTACTTCTTGAGGATCTGGCCGAGCTCGTCCGGGTGTTCGATCGAGTACTGCAGACCCTTGAGCAGCGCGTCCCTGAACTTGGGTACCAGGTCGGCCTTGTTAGCGGCGATCTCCTTCGACGTCACCAGCGCGTTGCCGTAGAGGTCCGGCACCAGGTCGCCGTACGGCAGCACGACCGCCTTCCTGCCCTTGGCCGCGGCCTCGATCAACGGCTTGCCGACGACGAACTGCCCGATCCCGTCGACCTGCCCGGCCGCCAGCAGCTGCGGGAGCGCGGGCGGTGCGGACGGTACGAACTGGACCTTCGCCGGGTCGATGCCCGCCGCCTTGGCGTAGACAGGGAACATCACCTGGTTCGTGGAACCCGGCTGGTCGCCGATCTTCTTGCCCACCAGGTCCGCGGGCTTGGAGATCCCGCTGCCCTCCAGCGCGACGATCGCGGCGAGCGACCGCTGGTGGATCGCCGCGACCGTGGTGACCGGCAGCTTCTCCTTCGCGATGGTGATCGCGGTGGCGGTGAAGTCCGCGATGCCGAAGTCCGCGCGGCCGCCCGCGACGAGTTTGAGCACGTCGACGCTGCCGGTGCCCGGCGTGATCGTGACGTCGAGCCCTGCCTGCTCGAAGAAACCCTTCTCCTGGGCCACGTACGCGTACGCGTCCCGGCCGAACGTGCTGAACGACGTCAGATAGTTGACCTTGGTCTTCGCGGCCGCCGGCTCCGGCGATCCACCGCAGGCCGAGACGGCCAGTGTGATCGCGAGCAGGACAGCTGAAACCGCTTTCCTCATGATCCCCTCCCCCGAAGGCGCCCTCATGGTCGAACATAGACGCCGGGGAGGACGGATGAACACGACCAATCTGCCCGTGGCCGTGATCGGTGCGGGCCCGATCGGTTTGATCACCGCGCTGGGACTGGTCGCGCACGGGGTGCCGGTGGTGGTCTTCGAGGCGGGGGACGACCTGTCCGGCGAGACCAAAGCAGGCACGATTCTGACGCGCACGCTGGAAGTTCTGGACCGGTACGACGCGCTCGGGCCGGTGCTGGAGGCGTCGCTGCGGATCGACGAGATCGGCGAGCTGGACCGCGCGACCGGGATTTCGACCGGGAGCGTGTTCACTGCCGCGTTGGCCGACGAGACGCGGTTTCCGTTCGTCATCAACATTCCGCAGCACGAGCTGGAGCCGGTGCTCGCGGACGTGCTGGAAAGGCGCGCTCCCGGAGCGTTGCGGCTGCGGCACCGGTTGGTGGACTTCTCCCAGCACAACGACGGCGTGACGCTGCACCTGGAGACGCCGGACGGACCGGTCGAGTTCGCGGCGGCGTACGTGCTGGGCTGCGACGGCGGCCGCTCGACCGTGCGCGAACGGCTCGGCGTCGACGTCAGCGGGCACACGCTGGAGCAGCGGTACATGCTGGTCGACCTGGTGTGCGATCTGGACATCGGCAATCCGCGCGACTACCCGTACCTGGCCTACTTCGGCGACCGCGAGGAGTGGATGGTCCTCGTGCGACAGCCGCACTGCTGGCGGTTCGTGTTCCCGCTCGCACCCGGACGTCCGGAGCCGACGTCCGACGAGCTGCGCGACAAGGCACTTCACTTCATCGGCGAGGTCGACGAGCTGAAGGTGCTCGGGAGCAACGTCTACACCGTGCACCACCGCGTGGCGTCGTCGTGGCAGCGCGGCCGGGTGTTCCTGATGGGCGACGCCGCGCACCTGATCACGCCGATGTGGGCGTTGGGATTGAACACTGGCGTGCTCGACGCGTCCAACCTGCCGTGGCGCCTCGCGTGGGTGTACCGCGGGTGGGCCTCGCCGGACCTGCTCGGCGGCTATGAACGCGAACAGGCACCCGTGGCGATCAACGGTTCCGGTGCGATGGCCGAGGCGGCGCGGGCCGTGATGGACCGGCGGCTGGACTCGGTGGCGGGCTGGAGCGACGCGATGACCCGCACGTTGCTCGGCGTGCGGCTGGGCGAGGACTGGTCGCTGGTGGGCTCATCAGGCCCGTTGCGGGTCGGCGACCGTGTCCCGGACCTGCGGGTTTTCGGTCTGCGCGGCCCGGTGCACCTGCACGAACTGTGCCGCGACTCGTTCATGGCCCTGCATCTCACCGACGCGCGCCGCCGCCCGCCAGTGGCCGGTGATCTGCCCGGTCTTCGTCAGGTCGTGGTGAGCCGGTGGGACGCGCCGCACGACTCGGGCCTGCGAGATCGTGCCTACTTCGATCCGGGCTCGGTCGTCCGCGACCGCATCGGCCTCGGCGACGCGGTGGTGCTGGTGAGGCCGGACGGGCACGTGGCATTCGTAGAACCCTGGACCGCCGGCTCGTGGCGGCACGTCCAGAACCGGTACCTGCGGGAGGTGGGCCTTGAGGGGTGACGTGGTGGTGTCGCCGTCGGGCGAGGAGATCGTGCTCGTCGACGTCGGCCAACGCGTGTTGTACGACGACCCGGTGGTCAGGGTGTGGGAGGTCCGGCTCGAACCGGGCGAGACCCACCAGTGGCACCTGCACCACAACCCGTACGTCGTGCTGAGCATCGACGGCTCGGAAGGCCGGATGGACTGGCTCGACGGCAGCGAACCCCGGTTCATCTCGGAGCGCCGCGGCGGCTCGGTCTACCGGCCCGTGTCGCCCGTGCACCGGCTGACCAACATCGGCACTTCCTTCTACCGCAACCGGCTCGTCGAGCTGAAGGACCTGGGCGAGAACGTGCCGGAACCGCTGGACATCTCGGCTGACGACGTCACCGTGTGGACCGTCGCGGACTCCTCGCTCGACCTGGAGGGGCCGCACGTCCTCGCTGCCCTCGACACCGAGGACGTGCGGCTCCACCCCGGCGGACCGTGCTCGCTCGACGGCGAGTGGTTCGTCGTCGAACTGCGCTACTTGTTCAGGTAGGGCTCGATGTCTTCCATCTCGGCGACCTGACGCACCTCGACCGACATCTCCTCGACGCCGGCGAAGCAGACGATGTACTCCTCCGCGACGGCCGTGGCCTCGGCGAGGTCCTTCGCGTTGATCAGCACGAACCCGCCGACGACCTCCTTGGCCTCGGCGAACGGACCGTCGATGGACTTGACCGCGGTGCCGCGCCTGCGCACGACCGAGCCGGCCTTCTGCACGCCCTCGGCGCCGAGCAGGGCGCCGCTCGCGGTGAGCTTCTCGATGAACCCGTTCATCCGCTCGATCAGCTCGGCGTTCGGCTCCCACGAAGCCGGGTCGTCTTCCTGGACCCGGTGCATGAGCATGAACCGCATGTTCTCTCCTCGGTGTCGACTGGCAGCGTTCGACCGCTGCCACCCCTGCGTCGATCGACGTCACGGAGCTTTCGACATTTTCGCCATCATGACCAGGTGAACTTTTCCAGGCTGGTCGTCCCGCTGCTGAGCATGTGGTTCTTCGGCAACCTCTACGAGCAGGTCGTGTGGAACCCGCAGCTGCTGGCCGACCCGCGGCCGGGATCGCTGGTCGGCGTGTTCGCCGCGGGCAGCCCGGTCTACTACTACCTGCCGTGGGGCCCGCTCGCCGTGGTCCTGGCGATCGTCACGCGGTCGTCGTGGCCCGCGCTGGGCTTCCTCGCGGTCTCGGTGGCGATGAAGATCCTGCTGATCACCCAGGTCAACCCCGTGTTCCGCGACCCGCTCGCCACCCGTGACGACGTGCACCACCACGCGGTGCTGTGGGCGTTCGGCAACGGCGTCGTCGTCATCGCGGTGGCGGCCGCGATCCTGCTGATCCAGCGGGCTCAGCGGGCGCGATCGGGCGACGCAGGTGTGCGACGAGGTGGTCGGCCGTTCTCAGCACCAGCGCGGCCATCGTGATCGACGGGTTGGACGTGCCGAGCGACGGCATGCTGCCGCAGCCCACCGCGTACAGGTTGGGGTGGTCCCAGCAGCGTTGCCACTGGTCCACCACCGAATCCCGGCGGGAAGCACCCATCACGTGCGTGCCGCCGCCGTGCCCGGCGCCCCAGTAGCGCAGCGGCTCGCCGTTGTGCTCGAAGTACTGGTCGTCGTCCGGTTTGTACGACGTGTAGTCGTCGGCTCCGAGGAGTTCGAAGATCTGGTCCGACGCCCGTTTCGCGGCCAGCAGACCGTCTTTCACGTAGTCCGACAGTCCATAGTGGATGCTCGGCCGCGGGTTGCCCAGCGCGTCGCGGTCGGCCGCGAGCGTGACGCGGTTCGCGGGGTCGGCTTCCTGCTCGATCTCGAACTGGAGCGCGAACTGGCGGCCGACCCGGTCCGCCACGGCCTGCCGAAGTGCCTTGCCGCGCAAGCCCGCCGCGACGAACTCGGCCGTGTCGGAGTCGGGGCTGCCGGCCGACCAGCCCCAGCCCCAGTTGCCGATCTCGATGCGGAACGGTGCCCGCGTGCAGCGTTGCGGACCGGTCCTGAACGCCTCGATGCCCGTGGTCGAGCCGGGTCCGCGGAACGGGCCGATCTGTTGTGGCATCAGCGCCCACGTGAGCAGCGCGGGGTGGTCCATCAGGTTGCGGCCGACCTGGTCGCTGCTGTTCGCGAGCCCGGACATCAGCAGCAGCTTGGCGTTCTCAATGGCGTGCGCGGCAAGGATGACGACGTCCGCTTCTTCGTCGTGCCGCGTGTGCCTGCCGGTCGTGTCGTCCGCGTACTGCTGATAGCTGACCTTGGTGATGCGTCCGAACTCGTCGGAGTGGACCCGGTTCACGACGCACCTGGTGCGCAGTTCGACGTTGGGCGGCCAGCGTTTCTGGGTGCGGTGCGGCGTGTACTTGGCCTGCTCCGGGCAGATCGGCACGCAGCTCGCGTACCCGGCGCACAGGTTGCCGTCCGGCCGATAGCCGGCGATCGGCTTGCCGTTGCGCGCCTGCGGTGTGCCGACGACCAGCAGCTCGTGCCCGTCGATGTTGGCACCGTCCACAACGGACGCGATCGTGTGGTCGAGGTACGTGCGGGGCAAGGCGTGCATGGGATAGCGGTAGCCGTCCGCGACGGGCAGGTGCTGCCGTTGCTCGTCGGCGTCGGCCGAGATCCCGATCTCCCACTCGGCGGCGCGGTAGTACGGCTCCAGGTCGTCGTAGGAGATGGGCCAGTTGCGCCCGTGACCGAGGTCGGCGGCGTGGAAGTCCTCGGGATGCATCCGCGGCGTGATCCCGGTCCACGCGGTGCCCGTGCCACCGTTCATCCGCAGGTACGGACTCGAATACGCGTACGGCCCGGTGTTGATCACGTACTCGCTCGACGGCGCGGCCACGGTGCTCCGATACGGCGCGAGCGGCGTCTTGACCAGGGCGGTCTGGAACCTCCGGAGCGCCTCATCGTGGTCGGTCCGCGCCCCCGCTTCGAGCACGAGCACCCGGAACCCGTTGTCCCCCAGCACCTTCGCGATCAGCGAGCCGGCGAACCCTGCCCCGACGACCACGGCCCTCACCGGACGCCGCTTCTGGGTCTCTGCTCCCAGCTGCCGAAGCCGGGTGCTCGCGTGCCCGGCGGAGCGACCCCGACGGCCTTCCACGCCAAGCCTTCGGCGTAGGCGCGGGAACTGGGAATCACCCCGTGCCAGACGCCCGTGTACCAGAGCTCGATGATCTCGGCGTGCGACGCGTCCTGCGCCAGCGCGCGGTACTGCTCGACCAGTCCGGTCGACCTCAGCTCCTCCGCCGAGAACCCGGTCAGCTCAGCGGACAACTCCACGAAGGCGTCCATCGGGACATCCTCATCGGAGGAACCCCCTGCACCAAACGATCCGGGCAATGCTCACCCGCGTGGCGCAACCTCCATCTCGCCCAGCGCCGACCAGTCGTCCTGCTCCACGGCCTGGCTGACGATGCGCGGCGTCTCCGCAAGGTACGGCGGCAACTCCTTCTGCGCGTTCTTGAAGTGCTCCGACCGCACGTGCGCGCCACCCGCGTCCCCGTCCCGGAACGCCTCGACCAGCACGTACTCGTTGGCGTCGTCGAGGCTGCGCGACCAGTCGAACCACAGGCAGCCGGGTTCGGCGCGCGTTGCCTCGGTGAAGCTCCTGGAGATCTCGGGCCAGGCGTCCGCGTGCTCGGGCAGGACGCGGAACTTGGCGGTGATGAAGATCAAGACGGCCTCCTTCGCGTGATCGTCCCCGACCCTAGTCCTCGATCGGAACCTACGCCCCGCCCGACGTCATCCGCATCCGCTTGGGCCCGCGCCGGACCATCTCGGCGATCACGGCGTCGCGCCCTGTCCGGCAGATCACGCGAAAGCCGTGCACGACCATCTCGTCCGGCGCGCTCTCGGCGGTGAACCCGTGCATCTCCTGGGCCACGGAGTCGGCGAGCTCGTACCGGTCGTGAGACTCGGCGTTGTGCGAACGGATCAAGGATTCCGTCCGCGATGACCGGCTCCGAGCCCTGGTGGAGACCGAACGTCAGCATCGGCCTTGCGACGGTGAACCGCACGTGCGCTGCGGAGGGCCACATGCCAGGTCGCACATGATCGAGGCTTCCGACTGCGAGGCCCTCGAGGCGACGGTCACGGGCATCCACTCCGGAACGCCCTTCTCCTGAGCGGACCGGGCGTCATGCCGACCGAACCGCCCACGCCCGCTCCCCCGCGACCCCGCAGCCCGCGCCCGCCCTGCGAGGTCGTGGAACCTGCGCGATCATCGCCCGGTGCCCGAGATGATCGACACTCGCAGGCGGAACCTGGTCGTCGCGGCCGTCCTGCTCGCCATGCTGCTGGCCGCGCTCGACCAGACCATCGTGTCCACCGCGCTGCCCACGATGGTGGCCGAGCTGGGTGGCGGCGCGCACCTGTCGTGGGTGGTGACGTCGTACCTGCTCGCCGAGACCATCATGACGGTGCTCATCGGCAAGTTCGGTGACCTGTACGGGCGCAAGAAGACGTTCGTGATCAGCGTCGCGCTGTTCCTGATCGGGTCGTTCTTCGCGGGCTGGTCGGAGTCGATGGGCATGCTCATCGCGTTCCGCGCGGTCCAGGGTCTCGGCGCGGGCGGGCTGATGGTCACGTCGACGGCGATCATCGCGGACGTCGTGCCGTTGAAGGAACGCGGCAAGTTCCAGGGGTTCGCCGGGGCGGTGTTCGGCATCGCGACGGTGGCCGGGCCGTTGCTCGGCGGGCTGTTCGTGGACCACCTGAGCTGGCGGTGGGCGTTCTACGTCAACATTCCGCTCGGCATCGCCGTGGTGCTGGTGGCGATCGCGGCGCTGCCCACGATCAGGGCCGAGGGCCATCCGAAGATCGACTACGCGGGCATCGCGCTGATCGCGCTCGCGGCGACCGGGTTGACGCTGGTCACGAGCTGGGGCGGCACCGAGTACGCGTGGACGTCGCCGACGATCCTGTGGATGGCGGCCGGGTCGATCGTGCTGCTGATCGCCTTCGTCCTCGTCGAACAACGCGCGGCCGAGCCGATGTTGCCGATGAGGTTGTTCCGCAGCCGGGTGTTCACGGTGTCGGGCATCCTGAGCTTCGTCGTCGGGTTCGCGATGCTCGGCGGCATCACCTACCTGCCGATCTACCTGCAGTACGTGCGCGGCGAGTCGGCGACGGCGTCCGGGCTGTGGATGTTGCCGCTGATCGCCGGGCTGATGTCGACGGCGCTGCTCACCGGCAACACGATCAGCCGGACCGGCAGGTACCGGGCATTCCCCATCGCCGGGTCCGTCGGGCTCACCGTCGGCATCTACCTGCTGTCCTATTTGGACGCGGGCACCAGCTTCTGGGTCATGGGCGCGTTCATGGTCGTGCTCGGCGCGGGCATCGGCCTGGTGATGCAGGTGCCGGTGATCGTCGTGCAGAGCACCACGAACTACTCCGACCTCGGCGTCGCCACCTCGGGCATCAGCTTCCTGCGCACGATGGGCAGCTCGTTCGGCGTCGCGATCTTCGGCACGATCTACGCCAACCAGCTGCCCCAGCACCTCGTGATCCCGCAGGGCGTCGACCCGCGGGCCATCGCGAGCCCCGCCGCGGTGCACGCGCTGCCCGAGGCCATCAAGGCGCCGATCGTCGCCGGGTACGCCGAGACCATCCAGATGATGTTCCTGATCGCCGCGCCGATCGGCCTGGTCGCGCTGCTCGTCGCGTTCTTCCTGCCGCAGGTGCAGCTGCGGGACACGAGTCGTGCCGCCGCGGCCGGCAACAGCGGTGTGGGCGAGAGCTTCGCCGCGCCGCCCTCGAACTCCTACGACGAACTGCGCAAGCTCGTGTCGACAGTGGTCTCGCGGTCCAAGGACGACCCCGGTCTGGCCGTGCTGCGGCGATCGGGCGTCGACCTGCCGTTGGAACAGGCCTGGCTGCTCGGCCGGGTGTACCGGGCGTCGACCGACGACGGCGTGGCCACGCTCGACGAGATCGCCGAGATGACCAAGGTGCCCGGCGGCATCTTCGAGCCCACCGCGCGCGAGTTGGTGCGGTCCGGGCACCTGACGTTCAACGACGACGGCTACCGCTTCACCAACCAGGGCGCGGACGTGTTCGCGCAGCTCGTGCAGGCGTGGCGGCGGTGGCTGCTCGACCAGCTGGAGGACTGGCACGAACCGGACCAGCGCGACTTCGCCCAGGCCCTCGATCAGTTCACCGACGAACTGATCGAGAGCGGACGCCAGATGAGCCGGGTCTAGAGACGAGCAGCCAGGGCCGTCGCCTCCGTGGTGCGGCCCTGCTTCTCGTACAGCTCCAACGCCTGCCCCCACTGCTCGCGGGCCTCAACGCCCTCCCCCGCGGCCGCGTGCACGTCACCGAGGTGCTCCAGCACGGAGGCCTGCTCCGCCGAGTTGTCCAGCTCCCGGTACAACGCCAGCGCCTCGCGGTAATGCGCCACGGCGTCGACGTGCCTGCCGTCGTGGTGGGCGATGTGCGCGAGACTGTCCAAAGTGGCCGCGATGCCTTCGGAGTGGCCGAGTTTGTTGTTGAGCAGCAAGGCGTCTTCACAAAACGTACGAGCTTCGGCGTAGCGGCCCAGGCATGCGTATCGCCAGCCGACCTCGTTCAACGCCTCGGCTTCGCGGGTCTCCGAACCGGCCGCGCGGAACTTCTCCAGCCCCTGCACCGAGTGCTCCAGCGCCTTCTCGAGGTCGCCCTCGAACTCGGCCGCCCACGCCATCGACCGGTGCGCGGCGCCGTGGGCCGCGTGGTCGTCGGTGCGCGCGAACAGCTCCAGGCTGCGCTCGAAGTGGCTGTGCCCCAACGCCGACTCGCCCACCTCGACGTAGTCCGCGCCCAGGCACATGTGCGCAGTCGCCTGCTTCGTCTCGTCCCCCAGCGCTTCCGCGGCCCGCAACGCCATCAGCCAGGCATCGATGTCGTCGGAGGTGCGCCCGCGGCGGAGGTGGTAGGGGTTGAGCGTGCGGCCGAGCAGCCACGCCACGTCGAACGCACCGCGCTCCAGCGCCTGCCGTTGCTCGGTCAGCAGGCAGGCGTGCTCCGCGTCGAACCACGCCATGGCGGCGGCACTGCCGGAGAACGTCAGCACGTGACTGCTTTCTTGTTCTGGCAACACTTTGAACGGCTCCAGCGCCATCGCCGCGGCCCGCACCGTGGCCGCGTAGAAGTCGGCCAGTCGCGTGCCGGCGTCCACCGGCAGATCCGCCGCGTACAGCCCGACCAGGTCGTGCATCCGATACCGGCCGGGCACGTGTTGCTGCACCAGATGCGCGTTCTCCAGCTCACGCACCACCATGCGCGCCTTCGTGATCGGTCGGTCCAGCAGTGCCGCCGCCGCCGCGAGACTCACGTCCTCCGTGCCCACGGTCCCCAACAGCCCGAACGCGCGCGCCGCCTCGTCCGACAGCGCTGCGACGGACCACGAGAACACCGCGCGCAGGTTCGTGCCGATCTCCCCCGCGTCCAGCGCGTCGAGCCGTTGCTCCCGCAGTTCCTCGGCGAACACCGCCAGCGGGAAGTCCGGTTCCATCGCGGCCCGTGCGGCGACGATCGACAACGCCAGCGGCAGCCCTCCGCACCAGCTCACCAGGTCCGCGACCACGCCTGGTTCGGCCGCGACCCTGGCGGAGCCGAGCCTGGCCGTGAGGAACTCGTGGGCGTCGGCCGGGTTCAGCACGTCCAGCGACACCGACCTGGCGCCGTGTGCCGCCACCAGTCCCGCCAGCTTGAGACGGCTCGTGACCAGCACTGTCGCGTCGGAGCCCGGCAGCAACGGCACGACCTGCTCGGTGGAGCGGGCGTTGTCGAGCAGCACGAGCATCCGCCTGCCCGCGACCAGGCCGCGGTACCTGGCGGCGCGGGCGTCCAGCCCGGCGGGGATCGTCTCCTCGCCCAACGCCTCCAGGAACTCGCGCAACACCGTCTCCGGCGGCGTCGGCTCGGCGGACGGGTCGAAGCCGCGCAGGTTCACGTAGAGCTGGCCGTCCGGGAACGCGTCGAGGTTGCGGTGTGCCCAGTGCAGCGCCAGCGCGGTCTTGCCGATGCCGCCCGTGCCGCCGATCGCGGTGATCACGACGGTGCCGGACGTGTCCAGCGCGGCCAGTTCGTCTGCACGGCCGGTGAACCACGGGTGCGGCGCGGGCAACTGCCGTGGCCCCGCACCGCGTTGTTCGCCGGCCAGGATTCGCTGGTGCACGTCCTGCAGCGGCTTGCTCGGGTCCGCGCCGAGTTCGTCGGCCAGCCGCCGTCGCATGGTGTCGTAGTGCCGCAACGCTTCCGCGTCGTTGCCCGACCGGTGCAGCGCCAGCATCAGTTGCGCGGCAAGGCGTTCGTCGTGCGGCCGTTCGTCAGCCGCCTGCCGCAGCGCCGGCAGCAGCGCGGCGTGCCGGCCGTCCGCGAGCGCGACGTCGTTGCGATCCAATTCGGCGGCGACGCGTTCGGCGTGCAGGCTCTCTCGCAGCGCGTCGAACCACTCCGACTCGAGCCCTTCCAGCGCCTGCCCGCGCCACAACCCGAGCGCGTCGTCGAGCGCGCCCTGCCGCACGAGTGCGCGGAAGCGGAACAGGTCGACCTGATCGGGGGCGACGGTCAGCCGGTAGCCCGCCGGCGTGCGCTCGATGTCGAGTTCGAGCAGCTTACGAAGCTTTGACACGTACCCGTAGAGCGTCTCGCGGGCCCGCAGCGGCGCCCGTTCGCCCCAGACGCGGTCCAGCAGCCGGTCGACCGGCACCGGCCGTCCTTCCTCCACCAGCAGCGCGACCAGCACAGACCGTTGCCGGACGTGCCCGATCTCGACCACCGCACCCCGGTCGCGCACCTCCACGGCACCGAGCAGCCCGAACTCCACGTTCACCTCTCAGCAGCGGATTCAAGGTTCATCCTAGGTTCATCCTTGATCAAACGGGCAAGGTCGTCCCGGCAGGAAGGCCCCGGTCACCACTGACACCGGCAGCCCAGCCCAAGGGGCCTTCCCCACACTCTTCCGCCGCGAAAGATCACCCGACCAGACCAGGGCGTGTGCGTATATCCACATGCGACCCTGGAACTGATGAGCACCACGCGAATCGGGTCGTTCAACGTGGAGAACATGTTCGAGCGCCCAAAAGTGATGGGCCGCAACGCGACCAAGCACGCGGCCCCGATTCTGGCCGCCCACGCCCGGTTCAACGAACTGATCGCCGCCGAGACCTACACCCCGGAAGTCAAGGAAGAACTCAAGGAACACCTGGCAACGCTGGAACTGCTGCGAAGTGACCGGAGCAAGTTCGCGATCCTCCGGCGCATCCGCGGCAGGTTCCTCGCGCGGCACCGGACCGGCGAAACCACCGTCGTGGCAAGCGGTCGCGAGTCGTGGGTCGGCTGGGTCGAGCTCACCACCGAACCCATCAGCGAACTCGCCACCCGCCACACCGCCCAGGTGATGCGCGACGTCGGCGCCAGCGTGCTCGGCGTCGTGGAGGCGGAATCCCGCGAGCTGCTGCACATGTTCTCCGCCAGCATGCTCAAACACGTCGGCTGGACCCCTTACGAAGAAGTCCACCTCATCGACGGCAACGACGAGCGCGGCATCAACGTAGGCCTGCTGACGCGCGACGAGCATCAGGTCATCACCATCCGCACGCACGTGTACGCCAAGGACAGCTCGGGAGTGATCTTCTCCCGCGACTGCGCCGAGTACCACGTCCGCACGCCCGCGGGCCCCGAGGTGGTCGTGCTGGTGAACCACCTGAAGTCCAAGGGCTACGGCTCTCCCGGCGACCCGATCGGCGCCCGCCGCCGGTTCCGCCAGGCGGTCCGCATCGCCCGCATCGTGAACCGGCTGCGCGACGAGGGCCACGAGCACATCGCGGTCGTCGGCGACCTCAACGACACCGCCGACAGCGAGGCCCTCCGCCCGTTGTTCCAGCGCACCGGCCTGCGCGACATCAGCGAGCACCCGAACTTCGACTGGGACAACCGCCTCGGCACGTACCGCGGCGTGAACGAGAAGGGCAAGATCGACTACGTCCTGCTCACCCCGGAGCTGTTCGCCAAGGCGGTCGGCGGCGGCATCTTCCGCAAGGGCGTGTGGCGCGGACCGCGGACCAAGAACCGTTGGGACGTCTACGAAACCATGACCAACGAGGTGCACGCGGCCAGCGACCACGCGGCCATCTACGCCGACATCGACTGGACTCTCTAGTGTCCTGAGTCGCAAGTTCGCAGCCAGTCATCCCGTCTGGCTGGGTGGCATCTGCAAGTACCGCCAACTCTTGATCAAATCGCCTGTAACTACACCCAACAAGCAGGTCCGCGGTCCGTGACCGCCGGAGCACGCCGGTCGGTTGGGTGTAGTTACACGCCCGATGATCTTAAGTTGGTGGTACTTGCACACGCCACAAGCTGACCGTGAACCAGAGACTCAGGGCTCTAGACCACCTCGACGGTCACCTCGATGACGTCGCCGGGTTCCACCCCGTTCTTCTTGCGCACCGCGGCCTTGATCGGCAGCACGTAACAGCCCGACTGCTTGTCCGGGAACACCGACGTGGACCAGTTGCTGGCGCCCACACCGACGCGGACCTTCACGGAGCCGAACCCGGCGCCGGGTGTGGCGATGTCGCGGATCTGGTCCGAGACGTCCTCCGGCAGGGTCACGAAGGTCCAGGTGTCCATGCGGCGGGCGTCCCAGAGCCAGAGTTCCGCGTCGAAGACGAACATCGGCCCATTCTCACAGCAGTGGACTCAAAGGGGCGCGCTGATGCGGAAGTGTTCGTCGAGGGCGGCCGCGAGCTCCTCCCCCATGCCGTACGGCGCCCGCTTCCGCACCAGCTCCAGGAACCCGAGCAGGTCCTGCCGCACGACCGCGAGGTGCGCCGGCAGGTCGGCGAGCGGCACCTCGCAGGCCGGCCCGTCGGCCTGGCGGTCGTCCGGCCACACCCGCACGAGGCCGTCGCCGATCCGCACCAGCGGATCCGGCGAGTGCCCGAGCCACGGGTGCACGCCGTCGAGCACTCCAAGCCAGTCGCGCCACTCCTCGAGTCCCTGGCAGCACCCCGGCTCGATCACCACGCCGGTGCGCGTGTCCCGGACGAGCAGGCCACCGGGCATGATGAGGCGGTCCTGCTCCAGCAACACCCGGAGCATCGACGGCCCGTCCGGCTCGACCTCCTGATGGTTGTTGTACTGCGCCATCGCGGCCAGCGCCGTGCCGACGTCCTCGCGCGACATCCGCCCGGACAGCACGACGTCACCGTCCGAGTACGGCGCGGTAGGCCAGTCGGGATGGCTCACCAGGTGGTGAGCATCGACGACGGCGGACATCTCGATCACCGCGACATTGTGGGTCACGAGGCTCGCAGAGCCGTGCCCGGACTCCGGTCAGGGCTCCAGATCGGTCACCCCCTTGCCGCTGACGATGTCGAACGGCACCGAGACCTGATCGTGCGTGATCAGCCACTTCCCGTCGATCTTCCGGAAGCAGAACGTCGCCCGGACCCACATCCCGCCCACCGCCACGCCGTCCTTCGTCGTGCCGCTGAGCCGTCCGAAGCAGTGCCCGAACGCGATCCTCTCGTCCACCGTCAACGCCAGATCGCGCACCTCGTAGTTCACGTCCTGGAAGAACGCGAACGCGTTGGCCCAGTTCTTCAGCTTCGCGTCGATGCCCACGTGCTGCAGCGGCGGCTCGACGTCGAACGACACGACGTCGTCCGAATACAGCCGCCGGAGCCCGTCCAGGTCCTTGGCCCTGATCCCTTCGGCGATCCTGCCGATGTGCTGCCGGAGCCCGGCCTCGTCCACTTCCCGCATCAGTTGTCCTTTCCAAAGATCAGGCCACCGTGACCGGCGAACCGGCACGCAGTGGCGCGAGGGCGGTGCTCCAGGCGACGACCTGGTCGAGCATCCTGTCGAGCGACGAGATGTTGTGGTCGCCCGGCCGCAGCACCGCGAAGTTCTCGAACTCGGTCACCAGCGACAGCGTCACCTGCGACGTCACGTCCGCCATCTCCAGCGCCCCGCACATCAGCCGCAGCTGCTCGACCGCGCGGGCGCCGCCCACGCCGCCGTACGACACGAACCCGATCGCCTTGTCGCGCCACTCGTCGCGCAGGAAGTCGATCGCGTTCATCAGCACGGCTGGCGCCGAGTGGTTGTACTCGGGCGTGACCACGACGAACCCGTCGAACGACGCGATCGTCGCCGCCCACGCCCGTGTGTGTTCGTGCTGGTATTCGCCCGGAAGTTCGTCCAGGTGCGGCAACGGGTGGGTGAGCAGGTCGATCAGCTGGAACTCCGCGTCGCCGCGCAGTCCTGCCCGCTCCTCGACCCACCGGGCCACCTGCTCGCCCCGGCGACCCGGCCGGGTGCTGCCGAGGACGATGCCGATCCTGATCATCGGTCTCCTTCGTTCGTGGTGTTCGCTTCCGAGCACTACGACGACACAGCCCCGCGGAACATCAGGCCGTCCCTGACAATTCGACCCTGACAATTCGATGTCGTGTCTCGTCGGACTGGTGGAAGACACGACCGACGGGAGCACCGATGACCGACGCGATCCTCAGCGAGCGCCGCCACCTGATCAACCTCGCGTACCGGCTGCTGGGCTCACTGGCCGAGGCCGAGGACTCCGTGCAGGAGGCCTACGCCCGCTGGTACGCGTTGTCCCGGCCGCAGCAGGACGCGATCGTCTCCCCCGGCGCCTGGCTCACCACCGTCACCAGCCGCATCTGCCTCGACCTGCTCGGGTCGGCTCGCGCCCGCCGCGAACGCTATGTCGGCGAATGGATTCCCGAGCCGCTGCCCGACCCCGCCGAAGGACACACCGCCGACCCCGCCGACCGCGTCACCCTGGACGAGTCGGTCAGCATGGCCTTCCTCGTCGCGCTCGAGTCGATGACACCGGCCCAGCGGGTCGCGCTCGTCCTGCACGACGTCTTCCGCTACTCCTTCGCCGAGATCGCCGAGATCACCGGCCGCACCACGGCCGCGTGCCGCGAGCTCGCGTCCTCTGCCCGCCGCCGGGTCCGCACGGCCCAGCCGCCCGCGGTACTGGCCGTCCACCGGGCCGGGCTGGTCCGCGACTTCAAGCAGGCGTGGGAAGCCCAGGACATCACGGCCCTCGTCGGGCTGCTCGACCCCGCCGCGACCTTCACCGCGGACGGCGGCGGCCTGGCCAGGACGGCGCTGCACCCGATCGAGGGTGGCGAGCAGATCGCCCGGTTCCTGATCGCCGTCGCCGCCGGCGTCTCCGTCGGCTTCACGATCTTCGAGCGCACCGTCAACGGCCAGCCCGGCCTGCTGGTCCAGCAGGCCGGCGTCACCTCGTCCGTCTACGCGTTCGACATCGCGGACGACCGCATCACACGCATCTGGGCCGTCCGCAACCCCGAAAAGCTCCGCCCGTGGACTACTGAGCCCAGTCCCACCCGGTGATGGTGGCGCGCAGGGTGCGGGCAGCGGCAGGCAGTTCGCTGTCGGCACGCCAGAACAAGGTGACCGTGCGACGGCAGTCCGGGTTGTCGACTCCGATCCAGACCAGCGGCAACTGACTCGCCAACCGCCGGGCGAAGCCGGGCACGAGACCGATGCCGAGCCCCGCGCCGATCAGGACCGCGATGGCGCTGGACTCGTCGACCTCGCAGACGATCCTCGGGGTGAGGCCGCGCGCGGCGAACAGTCGCTCGAGCAGCCGCCGTTGCCAGTGCCCCTCGCGGGCGGCGACGAACGACTGCCCGGCCAGCTCGTCCACGCTCACCGACGTGCGGTCTGCCCAAGGATGGCCGAGGGGCACGGCCACCCCGACCTCCTCGTCCAGCAGCAGCACCTGTTCCAGACCCTCCGCGTGGATCGGCTGGGAGGCAACGCAGAGATCGACGTCCTGGGCGTGCAGGAGGCCGGCCATGTCGTCGGCCGCCGACCATCGGAGCTCGACCTCGACGGACGGATGGTCGCGCTTGTAACCGGCCAGTGGCCCGGTGAGGGTCAGGAACGTCTCCGACGCCAGCCGCACCGTGCGCACGCCCTCGCTGGTGGCCTCGGCGACGGCCCGCCTGCCCGCGTCCAGCTCGCCGAGGGACCGTTCGACGTGCCGGCGGAACAGCGTCCCGGCCTCGTTGAGCCGAAGACGGCCGCCCCGGTCGAACAGCGGCGCGCCCAGCTCGCTCTCCAGGCGCGCGATGGTGCGGCTCAGTGACGGCTGGGCAACGCGTAGTTCGTCGGCCGCGCGGCTGAGGTGCTCCAGCCGTGCCACCACGAGGAACTGCCTGAGCGAGTTCAGGTCCACCGCGTGTGATGCCTTTCCGAGCATAACTTCATAGCAATACTGATCTTAGACACCATATCTCCAAAGACATAGCTTCGTGGAGGTGGAGCAAGTACAGGACAAGGAGGACTCCTCATGGTCACCGGCACGGTGATGCGGGCCCTCGTCAGCGCACACGTGGTCGCGATCCTCGCCCAGCCCGTGTTCGCCGGGGTGTATCTGAGCGGCGACTTCGACGGCCTGAGCTGGCACGCGATCGGCGCGGACGTGGTCACCTCGATCGGTCTCCTGCAACTGATCGCGGCGATAGTGGTCTGGGTCCGGACGCGGCGGGCGTGGCCGTTCGTCGCGACGCTGGCCGTGGTGGTGGCGGAGACCGTGCAGTACTTCGCCGGGCTGGACGGGGCGCTGTGGCTGCACTTTCCGCTGGGCGTGCTGACGATCGCCGGGCTCGTCGTGTTGTTCGTGGCCGTGTGGCAGCGGCCGATCGCTCCTGTGGAGGCCACCCGTGCGTGAGCCGACCGTGAGCCGGCGGCGGGTGCTGGGCATCGGCGGGGCGCTCGGCCTGATGGCGATCACAGGGCTGTCCGGCGCGGCCGTGCTGTCCCGGCGGCCCGCGGCCACCGGTGCCGAGTTGCGCAGCGCGGTGCCGCTGCCCGCCGCGTTCACCGTGCCGTTGCCGCTGCCGTCCGTGCTGAGGCCGACCGGCGAAGGCCTGTACGAGATCACCCAGCGCGAAACGGTTCTGGAGATCCTGCCCGGCGTCAAGACTCCTTTGTGGACGTACAACGGCACGTTCCCCGGCCCGACGATCGAGGCGCGCCGCGGCCGGCCGGTGACCGTGACGCACCACAACCAGCTGCCCGTTCCGACCGTCGTGCACCTGCACGGCGGCCGGACACCGCCGGAGTCCGACGGCTACCCGACCGACCTCGTGCTGCCCGACGGCTGGCAGGCCCCGATGCACGGCGCGCACGGCATGCAGATGCACGATCCGCGGGCGGTGGTGACGAGGCTGACCAGGGACTACACGTTCCCGATGGACCAGCGACCGGCGATGCTCTGGTACCACGACCACCGGATGGACTTCACCGCGCCCGCGATCTGGCGGGGACTCGCCGGGCTGCACATCGTCCGCGACGACGCCGAGGAGTCGCTCGGCCTGCCCGCGGGCCCGCGGGAGTTGCCGCTGGCGATCATGGACCGCGCGTTCGACGTCGACGGCACCCTCGCCTACCCCTCCCTCGACCCCGCACTGCGGGAGCAGCCGGGCGTCCGGGAGCCGTATCTCGCGGGTGTGCTCGGCGACGTGATCCTGGTGAACGGCGCGCCCTGGCCGGTGCACGAGGTCGACGCGGCGCGCTACCGGCTGCGGTTCCTGAACGCCTCGAACGCCCGGCACTACGAGCTAGAAGCGGTCACCGACGACGGGCGGCGGCTCGATCTCGTGCAGGTCGGCGCCGACCAGGGGCTGCTTGCGGCGCCAGTCACCCACCGGTCGCTGCCGATCGCCCCGGCCGAACGCTACGACGTCGTCGTCGACTTCTCCGGTGTCCCGGCCGGCGGCCTGGTCACGATCGTCAACCGGCTCGGCTCCGGCCGGACCCGTGACGTGATGGCGTTCCGAGTGGCTCGTCGCGCGACCGACGACAGCCGCGTTCCCCCGGTCCTGTCGCACGATCTGCCGTCGTGGAATCGGGCGGACGCCGTGCGGGTGCGGGACTTCTCCTTCCGCACCGGGCGGATGGGCGACGGTCACGGCTGGCTGATCGACGGACTGCCGTTCGATCCCGCGCGTTCCGATGTCACGGTCGGCCTCGGCGACGTGGAGGTGTGGAGGCTGGTCGCCGACGTCCACCACCCGGTGCACCTTCACCTGGTCGGGTTCCGGGTGTTGTCGCGCGGAGGGAAGCCGCCGCTGCCCCACGACGAGGGCCTCAAGGACACGATCTCGCTGCGACCTGGCGAATCGGCCGAGATCATCACGCGCTTCGACGGGTATCGCGGGCGGTACCTGTTCCACTGCCACAACGCAGAGCACGAGGACATGGGGATGATGGCGAACATCGAGATCACCTGACCCGATGACAGGCATTCCCCCATCAGAGTGACGAAGGCCACCGACCGTTTCGGTCGGTAAACCTACCGAACTGGTCGGTAAACGCCGTAAAGTCGTCGGCATGCCACGACAGCCCAGGACCGGAGTCGACGAGAAGATCCTCGACGCCGCCGCCGCGCTCTTCGCGCGGCACGGCTTCGAGCAGACGTCGCTGAAGACGCTCGCCGACGCCGTCGGGCTGTCCAAAGCCGGCCTGCTGCACCACTTCCCGAGCAAAGACGCTCTCTTCGAAGCGGCGTGGGAGCACAGTCGCGTGCTGAGCAGGCACGTGGTCGACCTCGTCTCGCCGATGCCGCCGGGGCCCGCGCGTGAAAAACGAGCGCTGGAGCTGCTCACCGACATCGCGCTCGACCGGCCCGGCCTGGTCTCGCTGCTGTTCCGCTCGATGACCGCACCGGGCGAGGACCCCCAGCAGGCCCAGGACGAACTGCTCCTCAACGACATGTTCGTCGTCGACCCCGAGACCGAGCCGGAGCGCGCTGTCCGGATCGTCGGGGCGCTCAGCGCCATGGCGGTGCTGACGCTGCTGGCCAACCAGGTCGGCGACAAGACCACGTGGCGTCCACTGATCCTCGCAACCTGCACTGACGCACTCGGGCACCGGGAGGCCTGAACATCATGGCGAAACTGCTCTACAAACTGGGACTGGGTGCGCACCGGCACCGCCTCCCCGTCGTCCTGATCTGGCTGCTCGTGCTGATGGGCTCCGGCGTCGGCGCGTTCACGCTCGGCGGTGAGACGTCGAACTCGATGTCCATCCCCGGGCAGGAGTCGACGACCGCGCTCGAGCGCATCCAGCAGAAGTTCGGTTCCGGCGAGACCGCCACCGCGCGGGTCGTGCTGAAGGCGCCGGACGGCCAGAAGCTGCCGCAGCAGATCAAGGCGATCACCGACCTGGTGGCCGACGAGTCCTCGCTCAAGGGGGTGCAGTCGGCGACCAACCCGCTCGACCCCGCCGCGCCGAGCGTGAACCAGGACGTCAACGTCGGCTACAGCACCGTCACCTACGACGTGAAGC
Source organism: Lentzea sp. NPDC054927 (assembly GCF_053610285.1). Classification (NCBI taxonomy): domain Bacteria; kingdom Bacillati; phylum Actinomycetota; class Actinomycetes; order Pseudonocardiales; family Pseudonocardiaceae; genus Lentzea; species Lentzea sp. NPDC054927. The sequence goes on along the minus strand of NZ_JBSGXZ010000027.1, from coordinate 29,483 downwards.
CCGGTGAGGTCACCGACGAGCAGCGGACCGAGCTGCTCAAGGCCGTCGACAAGGCGCGCGCCGCCGGGCTGACCGTCGAGGTCTCCGGCACCGCGATGCAGGAGACGCCGCACGTCGGCGGACCGACCGAGGCCATCGGTGTCGTGCTCGCGCTCGTCGTGCTGGCGCTGACCTACGGCTCGCTGGTGACCGCGGGCATGAACCTGCTCAGCGCCGCCATCGGCGTCGGCATCGGCACGCTCGGCATCACCATCGTGTCCGGCTTCATGGACCTGCAGTCGACCACGCCGATCCTCGCCTCGATGCTGGGGCTCGCGGTGGGCATCGACTACGCGTTGTTCATCATCAACCGCTTCCGCCAGGAACTGCGCCGCGGTTCCGACGTCGGCCACGCCATCGCGACCGCGGTCGGCACGGCTGGTTCCGCCGTCGTCACCGCCGGTCTGACCGTGGTCATCGCGCTGGTGGGCCTGGCGATCGCGGGCATCCCGTTCCTGACGCAGATGGGTGTCTCGGCCGCCGCCACGATCGTCGTCGCGGTGCTGATCGCCATCACGCTGGTGCCCGCGGTGCTGAGCATGCTCGGCCGCCGCGTGCTGACCCGCAAGGAGCGCGCGCAGAAGGTCAGCGAACCCACCGACCGCGGCGTGATCCGCGGCTGGGCGGGCGCGATCACCCGCAACCGCGTCGTGGCGTTGCTGCTCTCCGTCGTGGCACTGGGCATCGTCGCGATCCCGGTGGCGTCCATGGACACCACGCTGATCCAGAAGCCGCCGGCCGGCTCCACCCAGGAGCGCGCCGACCAGATCCTCGCGCAGGGCTTCGGTGAGGGCTTCAACGGCCCGATCCTCGTGCTCGTCGAGGGCGACGGCGCCGCCGCCACGGCCACCAAGGCCGCGGAGCCGCTCGCGAAGCTGTCCGACGTCGCCCTGGTGACGCCGGCCAGGCCGAGCCCGGACGGCAGCGCCGCGCTGGTCACCGTGATCCCGAAGTCCGGCCCGGACACCGTTGCCACCGAACAGCTCGTCGCCGACCTGCGCGCCGAACTGTCCGATCTGGACGGTGGCAAGGCCTACGTCACCGGCGCCACCGCGGTGAGCGTCGACGTGGCCACGTCCCTGGACCGCGCACTGCCGATCTACCTCGCGGTGGTCGTGGGCCTCGCGCTCGTCCTGCTGATCCTGGTGTTCCGCTCGCTGCTCGTCCCGCTGGTGGGCGTGCTCGGCTTCCTGCTGACCATCGGCGCCTCCCTCGGCGCCACGGTGGCGGTGTTCCAGTGGGGCTGGCTCGCGAGCGTGGTCAACCTCGACGCCACCGGCCCGCTGATCAGCCTGACGCCGATCCTGGTGATCGGCATCCTGTTCGGCCTCGCCATGGACTACCAGATCTTCCTGGTGTCCCGGATGCACGAGGCGCACCACCGCGGCGCCAAGCCGATCGAGGCCATCACCACGGGCTTCCGCCAGGCGGCCCCGGTCGTCGTGGCCGCCGCACTGATCATGTTCTCGGTGTTCGCCGGCTTCGTCCCCGCGGGCGAGGCGACCGTGAAGTCGATCGCGTTCGCCCTGGCCGTCGGCATCTTCGTGGACGCCTTCGTGGTCCGCATGGTGCTCGTGCCGGCCGCGCTGGCCCTGATCGGTGAGCGCGCCTGGTGGCTGCCGAAGTGGCTGCGGTGGCTGCCGGAGCTCGACGTCGAGGGCACCGCGCTCGACGAGCTGTCGCCGGAGAAGGAGAAGCGGGAGCCGGTCAGCGTTTAGCCGATTCCACCCACCGGTCCGTCATGCCCGTGATCTGATCGCGGGCATGGCGGACTTGGCGTTTCTGGCGGAAACAGCCGACCGCGGCGGTCCGCAGGCGATCGACGCGATCATGCGCGCCGCTGCCGTCGTGGTGAGCGGGAAGGACGAGGTCCGCGACGCCGACGCCATGTCCCGCCTGTGCACAGCGGCGAACCGCCTGTTGCCGGACTCGACCGACCCGTACTACCCGTACCTGCTGGAATGCGCGCTCGCTTTCGAAGGCGTCGCGTACTGGGCCGATGATCTGGCCTGGGCGGTCGCGGGCGAGGAGTACTGCATCCCCTGCCCGTCGTGCCGGACCGAACTGGTGATCTACGACGGCACCTGCACCGATGAGACCGGCGCGTCCCGTCCGCTCGTCCCCGCCGATTCCGCACGACTCACCGGCATCGGCCGCAGGCTCCACGACACCGCCACCGGCCACGGCCGGGACAACGTGGCGCAGGCGTTCCTGCGGCTCTTCGGTCAGGCGACCTGCCCGGCGTGCGAGGCGGATTTCACGATCGCGGAGCGGGTCCTGTGACGGGCTGGTCGCAGGAGGACCTCGACGAACTCTGGGGCGACGTGCTCGACGGCGGCGCCGACGAGGAGAGCATCGCCGCGCTCCCCCTCCTCGCGGACATGGCCGACGACCCCGAACTCGCCGAACAGGCCGTCGCGATCGCCGGCGCGATCATGGCCTCCGCCGGCACCCGCGACGACCACCTGGCGGCCACCTTCCTGACCGCGGCGAACCGGCTCCTGCCCACGACCGACGACTACTACGCCAACCTGCTGGCCGCCCAACTGACGTTCGAGGGAACCGGCTTCTCACCCCGGCAAGCCGCAGCACTCGACCTGCGCACGTGCGAAATCCCGTGCCCCGCCTGCCACACGAGCATCACCCTGCTGTTCGACCTCAGCCTCGCCAAGGCGTCGTTCGTCGACGAAATCGGCGACACGAGCCAGCTCAAGCCGCAGGATCCGGCAACCCTGACCGGCATCGGCCTCAGGCTGTACGACACCGCCGCCGAACACGGCCAGGAACACGTCCAACTAGCGGTAACCCACCTGTTCGGTCAGGCGACGTGTCCGCTGTGCGCGGCCGGGTTCACCGTCGCCGACCGGCTCCTTTGAGTGAGCAGGCCCCGCGCCCACCGCGCCACGACGTGCGGCGGTGGTTCGACCGGGCCGCCGAGGTGCGCCACCACGGTCAGGTCGGCGCCGCCGGGTTCCTCCACCGCCATCGCCCACCCGTGGCGCTCGGTCCAGAGCAGCGCCACCAGGCAGCCGGGATGGCTGGGCAGGCTGCCTTCCACGGCTATGTACACCCGCAGCGGTTTGTCCCTGTCCACGCAGGACGACTCACCGCTCAAGCCGAGTTCCCGCGTCACCCGCAGCGCGTAGTCGAGCACATGCGTCTTCACGTCGTCACCGTCCTCCGTCCACCGGGGCAACAACGCCGACTGCTTGACGCACGGCGCGGTTACCCCGTTTCGCGGAGTCCGAACCTCAGTCGTTCTTCACGTACGTGCCGTGCAGTTCGACCGGCTTCGAACGTTTCGCGCGCATCCGCAGGTTCAGGAACTCCACGAACACCGAGAACGCGATCGGCCCGTACACGTATCCACCCACGCCAGTGACGCGAGCAGGATCAGCCGCGTGACCAGGGCCAGGGAGAGGCCCACGACCTGGGCCCGGCGCCGCTGCTCCTCCGGCAGGCGCCCGGCCAGGATCGAGGTCGTGGGCCGGAAATCCCTACTCGCCGCCGAAGTCGCCGAAGTCCTCGAACGCGTCGTCCATCATCTCGCCGACCACCATGCCGCCCACGACACCGGCGGCACCGGCCGCGACGACCGTGCCCATGCCCATGCCGCCGCGGCCGTGGTGACCACCGTGGCCGCCGTGATGTCCGTGCTGGTCGTAGCCGGACATGGCGCCGCCGCGCTCCGCCACCTGAGCCAGCCATCCGTTGATGGACGTCGCCCAGTCGGCCGCCTGAGCGTCCTGATGCGCCAGTCGGAAGTGGCCGAACGCGTCACCGCCCGACGAGAACATCCCGCCGCGCTTGTCCGCCTCCAGGATCACCAACAGCTCGTGCGGTGACGCCACGAACGTCAGCTCCACCTGCTGGATCCGGCCCGCGAACTGGGCCGGAGGGAAGAACTCGATCTCCTGGTAGAAACCGAGCTCCTGCGGCACGCCGTGCAGCCGCCCCGCCTCGACGTCCGCGCTGCGGAACGAGAACCCGAGCTGCCCGAAGGCGTTGAGCACCGCGTCCTGCGAGGGCAGCGGGTGGACCAGCACGGGGTCGAGGTCGCCCTTGTCCGGCGCGCCCGCGATCACGAGCTCGGTCCGCACGCCCACGGTCATGCCGGGCAGCTGACCGCCGCCGACCGCCGTGATCGGGGTCTCCCACGGGATCGGCAGCTGGAACGGGATCGCGACCAGCTGGCCGGCGCCGACCCGGACGCCCTGCTGCACCACGACCCGGAGGAACTCGGAGACGCCGCCGTACTCGTGGTCACCGTGCTCGACCTCGACCCTGGTGACGAGCGACAGCACGACCTGGCCGATCTCGGCGTCCGCGCTGCCACCCTGGATGCGCACCTGCCCGGTGACGACCTGGCCGGGCGAGGCGTGCGGCGAGTCCAGCACGGTGTCGACCGACGGGCCACCGACGCCGAAGGCGCTGAGCATCCGCTTGAACATTGTTCGTTTCCTCCCTGGGAAACTCCGGTCAGCGGACGCCGACCGGACGCGTGTCGGTTTCGTCCTCGAAGTCGCCGATCAGCTCTTCGAGGAGGTCTTCAAGTGCAGCGATACCAACAGTTTCGCCGTCCTCGACCAGCGCGAGCTGGGAGCGCTCGGCCCGCATCGCCGTCACGGCCTGGGCCACCGGCATCGACGCGGGCAACCTCAGCACCGGGCCCATCAGCTCCCGCGCGGACGGGTTCTCACCACGGGCCGTGGCGCGCATGGCCTCGCGGATGTGCACCAACCCGACGTACCGACCGCGCAGGTCGGTGACCGGGAAGCGCGACCGTCCACACTGGAGGCTGCGTCGCTCGATCGCCCGCGCACTGGTGTGTTCGGTGACCGAAGACGTCTGCGCGATCGGCACCATCACCTCGCGCACGGTCGTGCGCTGGACCTGCAGCATCCTGGTCAGCAGCCGTTGCTGGGCCTCGGAGATCAGGCCGTGCTCGCCGGACTGCCGCAGCAGCAACCGCAGGTCGTCCGGCCGGTGTGCCTGCGCCAGCTCGTCCTGCGGCTCGACCTTCATCAGCCGCAGCAAGGCGTTCGTCGTCGAGTTCAGTCCACTGAGGAGCCAGCGGACCGAGCGGGCGAACGCGCGGAACGGCAGCGCGAGGATCAGCGCGGACCGCTCGGGGTTCGCGATGGCCCACGACTTCGGCGCCATCTCGCCCACGACCATGTGCAGGAACACCACCAGCACGAGGCTGATCGCGAACGCCACGCCGTAGGCGAACGCGTCCGGCAGGCCGGTCAGCCTGAGCGCCGGTTCCAGCAGGTCCGCGACGGCAGGCTTGGCCAGCGCGCCGAGACCCAGGGTGCACAGCGTGATGCCGAGCTGGGCACCCGCGAGCATCAGCGACAGCTCCCGGATGCCCGCCACGGCGGCGCGCGCAGCCCGGGACGTCTCGGCGGCCTGCTCCAGCCGGTGCCGCTTGGCCGCGATCAACGCGAACTCGGCGGCTACGAAGAAGCCGTTGAGCGCCAGCAGAACAACAGAGATCACGATGCTCATCGGGACAGCACCACCATGTCGGGGACGTTGCGCGCCACGGTGGTGACCACCAGTTTCACGCCGTCCATCTCGATCTCGTCGCCGGCCTCGGCCACGCGCCCCAACTGGTGCAGCACCAGGCCCGACACCGTGTCGTACGAGTCGTCGGCGGGCAGCTCCACGCCGGTGGCGTCCTCGACCTCGTCCAGCCGCATCCGGCCGGGCACGCGCCAGTCGTCGCCGACCTTCTCGATCATCTCGGAGACCAGGTCGTCCTCGTCGTGGATCTCGCCGACCAGCTCCTCTGCCAGGTCCTCCAGCGAGATCACGCCGGCGAACCCGCCGAACTCGTCGACCACGCAGGCGAGCTGACGGCGTTCGGTGCGAAGCCTTTCCAGCACCGCGGGCAACGGCAGCGTCGCCGGGACCACCAGCGCGGGCGAGGCGATCTTCTCGATGGCGACCGAGGAACGCTGTTCCGGCGTCAAGGTCAGCACCTCGGCGAGCCCGACCACACCGCGCAGGTCGTCGAGATCCTCACCGACGACGGGGAACCGCGAGTTCCCGGTGTCCAGCAACGAGACCACGTGTGCGGCCGGCTCGTCGAACCGCACTGTGTGGACGTTCACGCGCGGCGTCATCGCCTGCTCCGCGACCAGTTCGCGGAACCCGATGCCGTGCTCCAGCAGCCGGGTGAGTTCGGGATCTAGGTGACCCTGCTCCCCCGCGTCCTCGACGATCTGCTTGAGGTCCTCGGTCGTCGCGCCCTGCGGCAGTTCCTCGACGGGCTCGATGCCGAGCGCGCGCAGCAGCCGGTTGGCGGCGGCGTCGAACAGGCGGATCACCGGTCCGGCGATCTTGAGGTAGACCAGGGTCGACACGCTGAGCGCCAGCGCGAGCTGTTCGGGCCGGGCGATCGCCAGGTTCTTCGGCAGCAGCTCGCCGAGCACCATCTGCACGAAGGTCGCGAACGCCAGCGCGATCACCATGGAGCCCGGCACGCCCAGCCCCGCGCCGAGCAGCGGCTCGGCCACGTAACCGACGAGCAGCGCCGTGACCGTGATGCCGAACTGGGCACCGGACAGCATGAAGGAGAGCTTCTGAGTCACGCGGTACGCGCGGTCGGCGGCCTTGGACCCGGCCTCCGCCAGCTGCTGCAGGCGGCCGCGATCGACCGCCATGTACGCGAACTCCTGAGCAACGAAATAGCCCGTGGCAACGGTGAGCACCACGATGGCGATCAAGCCGGACGCGATCAACAAGACGCACCCGGCCACGTACTACAGCCGTCTATGTCGGCTTCATCAGGCATACTCCAACAGTAGCACGTAGCACTGTACGGTTTCCGAATGGGAGGTGCCCGATTTGTCCGACTCGCTGCTGAAGATCGGCGAGCTCGCCGCCCGCGCCGGCGTCAGCATCCGCACCGTCGACTACTACACGACCCTGGGCCTGATCAGCCCGGCTCAGCGCACCGCCAGCAACTACCGCCTCTACCGCTCGGACGACGTCGACCGCATCCACCTCGTACAACGCCTCGAAGTCCACGGTCTTCCCCTCGATGACATCGCGCGGGCGTTCGCCGCGGGCCCTGCCGACACGGCCGAGGTGCTCAGTCAGATCGACACGGACCTGCGCACGCTCCAGGAAGCCGCCGATACCGCGTCGCCCGAGATGCACGGCCTGCTGTCGGTGATCGCGGACCGCGTCCACTCGCTGATCACGATCGCCCTGCAGCTGCCACCCGATCTGCCGCTTTAGTCCTCGAAAATTCGGGATCCGCCTACGGGGTTGTCCGTCCGGACTGTCCGCGCCAAGGTGAACGAGCCGCCTCCGCCGCGCCTTAAGTCCGGCAGGAAGTGAGCACTTCGAGATGGAGTTCCCGAACAATCCCACCACCGTCAGCCGCCGCTGCTTCATCGGCGGGTGTGCGGCGGCCGCGACCGTGATCACCGCCGGCACCGCGGCAGCCGCTCCGGACGCCCAGCCCGTGCCGTGCGGCAAGCTCCCGCCCGGCACGTTTCTCGCGAAGAAGGCGGACGTACCGCTCAACGGCGGTGTCGTCGTCTACTTCGACGACGAGACGTCCGTTGTCGTTGCGCAGCCGAAGAAGGGCACGTACACGGCGTTCGACGCCAAGTGCACGCATCAGGGCTGCATGTGCAGTGAGGTCGACCAGAACCTGATCATCTGCTGGTGCCACGACAGCCGGTTCAGCTCGGTGGACGGCAAGCGGAAGAGCGGGCCGGCGAAGAAGCCGTTGCCGCAGATCAAGACGAAGATCAAGGGAGAGGACGTCGTGGTGGCCTAGTGCCGCGACCGGCGACCTTCGCCGCGTCTTCAACGCTCAGCAGGGCGCCTCGCGGCACCGGCCCCACGTCCACAGCCATCCAGGATGAGGACGCGGGGCCGGCACCACGATGCACCCGTCTGAACGCCGAATACGGGGCAAAGGCAGCCAGTCGCGGCACTAGGCTCGGAGACCTCGAAGGTGAGGAGGCGCGCCGTGACACTTCGCAGCGAGCAGTGGTACGCGGGTCAGGACCGCAACGCCTACATCCACCGCGCCTGGATGCGCCGCGGCGCTCCCTCCGACGCCTTCGCCAGACCGCAGATCGCGATCGCCAACACCGCCTCCGACCTCACGCCGTGCAACGCGCACCTGAACGAGGTCGCGGCGTCGGTGTCGAACGGCGTGCACGAGGCGGGCGGCGTGCCCCTCAACCTGCCCGTGGTGTCGCTGGGCGAGACCAACGTCCGCCCCACCGCGATGCTGTGGCGCAACATGGCCGCGATGGCCACCGAGGAGATGCTGCGCGCCAACCCGGTCGACGGCGTGGTGCTGCTCGGCGGTTGTGACAAGACGATTCCGGCGCTGCTGATGGCCGCCGCGTCCGTCGACATCCCGGCGGTCGTGGTGCCCGGCGGCCCGATGCTGACCGGCACGTTCCGCGGTGTGCCGCTCGGGTGCGGTACCGACGTGTGGCGATTGTCCGAGGAGGTGCGCGCGGGCACGTTGTCGCAGGAGGCGTTCATGCGCTCCGAGTCCGCGATGATCCGCAGCCGCGGCCACTGCAACACCATGGGCACCGCGTCGACGATGGCGCTGGTGGCGGAGGCGCTCGGCACCGTCGTGCCTGGTGTGGCGGGCACTCCGGCGCCGGACAGCAGGCTGCTGGAGGCCTCGCACGGGACGGGACGGCTGATCGTCGAGCTGATCGAGAAGGACCGGCGGCCCAGCACGTTCCTGACGAAAGCCAACTTCCACAACGCCATCGTCGCGCTGGCCGCGATCGGCGGGTCGACGAACGCCGTGGTGCACCTGCTCGCCATCGCCGGTCGCCTGGGCGTCGACCTGACCCTGGACGACTTCGACCGGATCGGCTCCGGGGTGCCGTTGCTCGTGGATCTGCAGCCCGCGGGCCGGTTCCTGATGGAGGACTTCCACCGCGCGGGCGGGCTTCTGGCCGTGCTGCGGGAAGTCCGTGATCTGCTCGACCCGAAGGCGTTGAGCGTCACCGGGAATCCCCTCGTCGACTACCTGGACGACGCGCCGATCTGGGACGCCGAGGTGATCCGCAGCCGTGCCGAGCCGATCATCGCGGAGGGCGGGATCGCGGTGCTGCGCGGCAACCTGGCGCCGGCGGGTGCGCTGATCAAACCGGCCGCCGCGTCACCGAACCTGTTGCAGCACCGCGGGAAAGCCGTGGTGTTCGACAGCATCGAGGACTTCCACGCCCGCGTCGACGACCCGGACCTCGACGTCGACGCGGACAGCGTGCTGGTGCTGCGCGGCTGCGGGCCGCGCGGGTATCCCGGCATGCCCGAGGTGTCGAACATGCCGTTGCCCAAGAAGTTGCTGGAACAGGGCGTGCGCGACATGGTCCGGATCTGCGACGGACGCATGAGCGGCACCGCGTACGGCACGGTCGTGCTGCACGTGGCACCGGAAGCGGCCGCAGGCGGGCCGCTCGGCCTGGTCCGCACCGGCGACGTCATCGTGCTGGACGTGGAGAACCGGCGGATCGACGTGGAGGCACCGGACTTCCTCGACCGCTCCCCCAGTCGTGCGATGACCGAGGCGTTCGCGGCACCGAAACGCGGCTGGGAGCGCCTCTACATCGACCACGTGCTGGGCGCCGACACCGGAGCCGACCTGGACTTCCTGGCCGGCTCCAGCGGCAGCGAGGTCAGCCGCGAGTCACACTGAGCCGACCAGCACTGACCTGACCGGCACCGAGCCGGTCGACGACCTGTGCCTCGTACAACGACTCGGGTACCAGCGGGCCGGTCTTGATCTCGATGCTGCCCCACGGTCCGGGGAAGTACGGCTGCGAACGCCGCGTGCCCTCGTTGGACACGGCGTAGTTCTGCGCGGTCGGCGGCTTCTGGACGACGATTTCCTTGTTGTAGTCCCAGATCACCGAGTGCGCGGCGCCCCAGCCGTGCGAGGTGCCGTAGTCGCCGCGGTTGATCAGCTTGGCCTGGTTGCCGCCGCTGACCTCGCGGATGTTGTCGAACAGCAGGCCCTGGCTCCACCGCCGATGCGCCTCGGCGTCGCCACCGTCCACAGTGGCCCGATGCCACACCACGCCCGCCACGGAGTTCGCGCCGTTGCTGACGAACGCGTGCCGCGCCTTGGCCGCGTGCAGGCCGGTGAACAGGACGAGGTGTGAGTTCTCGTTCGCGGCGAAGTTGTACATGCGGCCACCGGTGCGGATCGCGACCGGGTCCGTGGCCTGCGCGTCTTTCACGGTGATGCGCACGGACCGTTCGGTGACCACGCCCGCGTAACCGAAGTAGCGGGTCTTGACCGAGCGCACCCAGCTGTTGTCCGCGCCGAACACGCCGATGGCGTTCCACGCGTGGTTCTCGTCCTCGCCGCCCTTGGTCTCGACGTCGACCCGCAGGCTCTCGACGCCGGACTCGGTGACGAGGTTGCGCGCGGTCACCGGCGCGACCGTGGAGATCGTCAGCGAGCGGTCGAGGTGGTTGTAGATCGGCGCGTCGAACGTGAGCCTGCGCCCGTCGATCGCCTTGATCCTGCGGACCCAGTGCAGGTCCATCGATCCGGGCGTCCACTTGGCGTCCTTCACCACGCCGCCACCGCCGACCGCGTCGATCCACTTCTGCGACGACGGGTGCTTGACCACCACCTCCTGGCCGATCTTGAAAGCGGCGGCGTTCGCGACCTCCAGGCTCAGCGACCCGACCTGCACGAACGGCGTGGTCACCTCAGTCGTGGCCCCGGTCGTCCACGGCGTCTTCGCGTCGCTGCCGAGCACCACCACCGTGCGCTGGTGTGGCGAATCGCCGCGGCCGAACAACGTTGTGGCGTCACCGGATCCGCGCAGCACCACGCCGCTGTGCCTGATCCGCACGGTGCCGCGGATCTCGTACCGGCCGGCGGCGAGCTTCACCGCACCGCGATGCCCGTTCGCGTCGGGGGTGCGGGCACCGGCCTGGTCGAGTGCTTTCTGGAGGTGCGCGGTGTTGTCGCCGGACACCGGGCTGATCGTGACGACGTCCGGCACGGTCGGCAGCGGCTTCTCGCCGTACTGGTAGCCGGCGTAGCTGAAGTCCGGCACGCGGTTGCGCGCCGAGTCGGAGGCGTACTTGAGACGTCCGCTGGTGTCGTACGAGACGTGCGCGGACGACCACTGGCCTGGTTGGTGCGCGGGTGGGTACTTGCCGCAGAACTCCTGCCAGCACGCGGGCGCCGCCTGCGCCACCGGTGTCAAACCGCTGAGAAGAGCCAGCGTGGCAAGGATTTTCACCATTCGAGACACTTGCACTGCTCCTGCCGCGTCAACGGGAAAGGCGGCAGATGGCGCAAGGGTAGCGGCTCAGGGCGGCCAGGGGACCGGGCACCGATATTTCGCCAGGACCCCGCGTCCAGAACAGCCGGCTCAGGCGTGCGAGTGCTCGTGCTCCTCCAGATGACCGGCGTCGTGCACGTGGGTGTGCGAATACGTTTCGCCGCCGTGCGCGTGTGTGTGCTCGTGCTCGACGTGGTCGTGCGCATGTGCCCCGTGCGGATGCGTATGGGTCGTCTCGCCGTGGCTGTGTTCGTGACTGTGCACGTCGTTGCTCATGCGCCGGATGCTTGCACGTCTCTGACCAGCGCGCAGTGGTGCAAGGTCTTGCTTACTACAACCTTCTTGCCGTTAGCCGCACCCGGCAACCCGGTCAGACTTTCAGCACCGCTTCCACGATGACGTTGTTGCGGTAGCTGCCCGCGACCCGGTCGAAGTCGCCGCCGCACGTCACCAGCCGCAGTTCGGACCGCGGCGTCGGCGCGTAGACGGCGGCGGTCGGGAACGCGGTCTTCTCCGTCGAGTAGGTGTGGTTCACCACGAACGTGAGCTTGCTGCCGTCCTCACGCTCCACCAGCACCTCGGCGCCGGGCTGCAGTTCCGGCAACCGGAAGAACACCCCGGGGCCGGTCTTCGAGTCGACATGGCCCGCGATCACCGCCGGCCCGGAGTCCCCCGGCGCGACGCCCTTGGCATACCAGCCGGCCTTGTCCGCGCGGGTCGGCGGTTCCAGCACGCCGGCGCCGTCCACCTTCAGCGCTTCGAGGGTGGTGTCGACACCGATCGACGGGATGAGCACGGTCACCGGTTCCGGCACGTTCTCAGCACCGGGATCCTTGACGATGTAGATCAGCGCGACCACGATCACCGCGCCCATCAGGAGCTTGCCCTTGCTCATCAGCCGAACCGGAACAGCCTGCCGCGCACCGAGAACATCGCGACGCCCACGATGAGCGCGATGACCAGCGCGGTGAGCCAGTCCCAGCCTCCCGCCATGCCGCCGAACCCGGTCTCCTGCCCGCCGCCGGGCACGACCTCGGCACCCTTGGCGTCGGTGCGCAGCTCGATCCGCCGCGCGCTCACCAGCAGCGAGTAGACCCCGCCCGGTTCCAGCGTGACGTCGAGCGTCGTGGAGTCCTTGCCGCGCGGGAGCACCTGCAGCGGGTCCTTGCCGGGCAGCATCACCGAGTAGCCGGTCGTCGAGTTCGCCCGCACGTTGCGGTGCACGAACACGCTGCCGCGCAGGAGGTCCATCTCGGCGTCACCGGCGTTGATCACCCGCAGCCGCGCCTGCCCGTTCGGCGGCAGGCTGACGTCGTCCTCGAGCACCTTCATCGAGGACGCGATGTCGATGACCGTGTACGCCTTCCCGACGCCCGCCTGCACGAGCACGGACCGCAGCACCGGTGAGCCCGCATCGGCCCCCGCCGAGCGGAACTCGACGCTGTGCTCGCCCGGCTCGACCCGCCGGTAGTCGTAGAGGTCGGCGTAGTCGAGGGTGCCGAGCTTGACCCCGTCGAGGGTGACGTCGACACGTGCCTGGTCCATCGAGAAGTGCCCGAGACGGACGTACGTGCCCGTCGCGGCGTGCGCGGGTACGGCGGAAAGCAGCAGCAACAGCACTACAGCGAGCACTCGCACGCGGACCTCCCCTCATCGGACTCGACAACGATAACGCGCCTGATCAGCATCCAGTGAGGTCCGGCCGTCCGCCGGGGTGCGTGACGGTGGCCCCGGACGCCTTCACCGCCAGCCGAGCCGCGTCCGCCGGGCTGTCTCCACGCGTGAGAGCGAAGGTCAGCGCCGCCACGAACGCGTCACCGCCTCCGGTCGTGTCGACGACCTCGACGTCTCCCAGCGGCACCACGAGCTCACCGTCGTCCCAGACGAACACGTTTCCGACACCGTCCACGGCGAACGCCACGAGTCCGGGGCCGTGGGCCATCACGTCTCGCGCCGCGGCCACCGCCTCCTCCGCGCCGGCGATCTTCCGTCCGGCCAGCAGCTCGGCTTCCTGGTGATCCGCGCGCACGACGTCCGCACACGCCAGCAGTTCGGCTCGCAGCCGTTCCGGTGCCCCGTCCAGCACCACACGGCCGTGCGCCGCTCGGGCTGCCTTGAGTGCGACCTCAGGCGGTTGCTGCAGTTGCACCACCACGGCTGCCGCACGCGCGATGAGGTCGACCGGCACATCCTCCTCACGCAGCAGCACGCCGTCCGGAAGGTCTTCCAGATAGCGCCACCCGTCGGCCACGACGTCCACGATCAGGCCGGTCGCGCAGTCCGGCCGCCGGACCACGGCACCGGTGCCGATCCCGTCCGCGGCAGCCCGCGCGATCAGCCGACCGCCGACGTCGTCGTCCCCCACCACGCCCACGAGCTGAACCGCCGCGCCCAGCTGCGCGAGGCCCACCGAGATGTTCGCCCCCTTGCCGCCGAGCATCTCGCGCCGTTCCCGCACCGGCGCCGTGCCACCGGGACCCGGCACCTCGTCGACGACGAGCACCAGGTCCCGCGCGATCTGTCCCACCACGACGATCTCGTCCACGCCGGTGGGCTACCCAGCTCGGACCGGAAATGATCCAGATCTCCGCAAAAGCGCCGGGGTCAGCCCACCAGGTTCTCCAGCCGCCGCACGACCGCGTGCACGTCCGGCATCCCCGCGATCTCCGCGGCCACCTCACGAGCGGCAACCCGCAACCCCGGCTCCGTCAGCAGCCGCGAGATCAACCCCGCATCCACGTCCGGCCCGCGCGCCGACAGCCCGGCGCCACGCTCCGCGACCGCCGAGGCTGCGGCGAAGCGGTCCGACCCGTCCGGCAGCACGAGCTGCGGCACCCCGCCGGCCAACGCCGCCAGGGCTGTGCCCGCCCCGCCGTGGTGGATCACCGCGTCCGAGGTCCCGACCAGCGCGTCCCACGGCACCCAGCCGCACGCCGTCACGTTCGGCGGCAGCCCGCCCAGCGCGCTGATGTCGATGTCCCCCATGACCAGCACGAACTCCGCCGCCACCGAGGCCGCGGCGGTCACCACCCGGTCCAGCGTCGACAGTCCACCCACCTTCGGCGGCACCGTCCCGAGCGTCACCGCGATCCGGGGTCCGTGTCGGGGCGGCACCACGCCGGTTCCGGTGTACGCGCCTGGTCGCAACGGCCAGCCGCGTGAGGTGCCGCCCACCATCGACGGTGGCGCGACGTCCAGTGACAGCACCTCGCCCATCGGCACGGACATGTGCTTGACCATCACCGCGTGCAGCGGCGCGATCTCGGTGAAGCCCAGGTCGTGGCGTACGGCCGGGACGCCGCGAACGGTCGCGGCCGCGGCGGCAGCGGGGAACAGGTACTCGTAGACGACCACGTCGGGGCGCCACGACGAGGCGAAAGCGGCAACGCTCTCCGCCACCTCGTCGTTGACCAGGGCGGCGAGTGCGACGAAGGCTTCACGATCGGCGGAGTTCGTCTCGACCGTGCGGGCCATCTCGGCGGGCAACCGGGAGGCGCCCAGCGCGCGGATCGTGCGGCGCCAGTCCACGCCCGGTGCGGGAGCGGCGTACGGCAGATCGGCCACCAGGGACTCACCACCGTCGAGGGAGACGACCACGACGTCGTGTCCCGCCGCGCGGGCGGCGTGGGCCAGCGGGATCAGCGGAAACAGATGACCCGCGGCGGGAACACCGCCGAACAAGACGCGCATGACAGGGATTGTCTCCACTTGACTCATTCAAGACAAGGAAAGCGGCCAGCTGAGACGATCTGGCCGAAAAGCTGAGTGCGCGGGTACCTTTCGACGAGTGCAGGAACCCGCGCTGGTCGGCGAACGGCTCACCCTGTCCGCATTCACGCAGCTCTCCGGAACACTGGGCGGCTATCGGTTCGTGAAGGTCGTGGTGGACAGAGAGACCGGGCTGGTCCACTTCATGGACAGCCGGGAGAACCTCTTTCACGTCAAGTACATCGCGGCGCACATCCTGCACATGCCTCCCGACGAGCTGGAACGCCGGCTCGACGAGATGAACTTCGAGGTCTACCACCGCGCGGACCGCCGCTTCTGCCTGGGCATCTTGGCGTTGCACGACAGGTTCTTCTCGCTCGAAACGGTCGAAGCGGACACGATGACGGCCGAGCTGCTCCAGTTCTTCTACGACGAGGTGCGCGCGCACGTCGACCAGAGCACGCCGATCTTGCTCAAACCGGCGAATCACCTGCAGGAAAGCCACGTCGAAAAGATTCCGCGGGATGTTCTGCCACGCATCCTGAGTCATGAGCTCTTCTCGACTTCCGAGTTCGTGCCGCTCAACCCCGGCACTGCCGAGGGAAGGCTCCGAATCTTCCGCACGAACGACGAGTACCTCGAAAACGAACTCGCCTGGCACGACATCATCGTCATGGCGAAAGTACCGGACGACATTCCGCGCTTGACAGGCGTTGTCAACGCCGGGCACACCACCCCGCTGTCGCACACGAACGTCCTGGCGAGCGGCTGGGGCATCCCGAACGCCATCCAGCTCGGCGCGCTCGACAGCCTCGCCCACCTCAACGGCCGCTGGGTCCGCTACACCGTCGACGCCGACCGCACCGAGATCGGCATCGAGCCGATCGAGCGGCCGGAGACGAACCAGCCAGGCTGGCTCGCCACCCGCGTCAGGATGGACGAGCCGGACCTGGGGGACGACCGGATCGCCCCGCTGCACGACCTGCGGTGGCGTGACAGCACGAGCTACGGCACGAAAGCCGCGAACCTCGGCGAACTCAACGAGGTCACGAGGAACGGCTCCACCCGCTGGCTCGGCTTCTACCGCATCCCGCGCCCGCCCCGCGAGAACCTCCTCCCCTACCTCGAAGCCCTCCTGCACACGAAGGATCTCGACGAGGGCGTGCGCAAGCTCTTCCGGGAGCACGTCCGCATCCCGCGCGGCATCGCACTGCCGTTCTCGCTGCACCAGCGGTTCCTGGAGGCGAGCCCGCGCATCCAGCAGGCCATCGGCAGGCTCAAGTTCGCCCTCGAACTCGGCGCCAGGGAAGCCGACGCCCTGTGCGTCGAACTGCAACACCTCATCCGCACCGCGAGGTTCCCCGACGCGCTGCTGAACGAGATCGACGACGCGATCATCACGCACCTGTCCGGCGTCGGCACGTTCGTCGTCCGCAGCTCCTCGAACGCCGAGGACCTCACCGGGTTCTCCGCCGCCGGCATCTACGAGTCGGTCAACCACGTCACCGACGCGCGCGGGATCTTCGACGGCATCAAGAAGGTCTGGGCGAGCCTCGTCGACGCCCGCAGCACCCGCCTGCGCGAACAGGCGGGGATCAGCCTCGACGACGCCTACATGGGTGTGATCATCCAGGAACAGGTGCCGTCCGCCAGGGGCGGCGTCATGGTGACGACGAACCCCTTGAACCGCAAGGACTTCCGCAACGTCTACATCAACGTCGCCACCGAGGTCACCGACGTCGTCGACGGCGAGGCGCAGCCGTCGCAGTACCTGTTCAACACGGTGGAGGGCGGCGGCCGCACCGTCGCGCTCGGCGAGTCCGATGTGGACGAAGAGAGCAAACAGCAGCTGCAACGGCTCGCGATCGCCGGACGCCTGCTGCAGTCCCACTTCTCCCCCGACTACACCTTCGGCCAGCCGGTCGACGTCGAGTGGGCCGCCGACGACGACCACCTGCACCTGTTGCAGCTGCGTCCGTACGCATGACGGTCATCCGCCTGTACAAGGGCTATCAGCTGTTCAACGGCCTGCTGCTGTGGTTGCCGATCTTCTACCTCTACCAGCGCGACATCGGGCTCACCGATCAGCAGATCTTCGGCATCCAGGCGATCTACTACGTCGCGTTCTGCCTGCTGGACGTGCCGACCGGTGTGCTCGCGGACCGCTTCGACTACCGCCGGTTCCTGCAGCTCGGCGCCGTCACGCTCACCACCGCCAACCTGATCCCCGTCTTCGTCCAGAACTACTGGGGCTTCCTCGCCCACTTCCTGCTGATCGCCCTCGCCTACTCGTTCACGTCCGGCGCCGGCAGCGCCTACCTGTACGAGTACCTGCACCGCAGCGGACACGAGGAGCTCTACAAACAGGCCGAGGGCAGCGCCCGCGCCTACAGCCTCACCGGCCGCGTCATCGCACTGCCCGCCGCGGGCGTGTTGATGCAGTGGCAGTTCACCTCGCCGTACTGGTTGTCCGCCGCCGCCACGCTCGTCGCGCTCGGCTTCGCCCTCAAGCTCCCGCCGCTGCCGCCCGGCGAGCACCACCACCGGCAGATCGCGCTCGGGAAGGCGCTCACCACCCTCAAACGCACCCCGTACCTGGTGCTCCTGATGGTCCAGGGCGTCGCGATCTTCACCCTCGTCCGGATCCTGCAGGCGAACCTGTTCCAGCCGGTGCTGGACGCGAAACACCTGCCGGTCACGGCGTTCGGTCTGCTGATGGCCGTCACGACCCTGTTCGAGGCGCTCGGCGCGGCCCGCCCGAACCTGATCCGCGGAGCCATGAGCGACCTGCGCGCGGTGTTCGTGCTGACCACGATCATGGCGCTGTGCCTGGCTTTGCTCGCCCCCGCAGGTCTCGTGGGCGTGATCATCTGCCTGTGCGTGTTCTCGCTGGCGACCGGCCTGTCGTTCCCGATCCAGCGCCAGCTCGTCAACGACGCCATCACCGACCCCCGCAGCCGCGCCACGCTGCTGTCCGTCGAGTCGCTGATCGACCGCGCGGTCTGCTCGCTGGTCATCTTCGTGCTCGGCGGCTATCTCGCCCGCAAAGCCATGAACGAGTTCCTCGTCCACGCGGCGGTCGGCACAGTGTTGCTGATGGTCGTCGTCGCGGTGTCGATCCACGTCGTCCGCACGAAGGAGCGCTCGCGATGACCACGTCCGGGAGCAAGGTCCTCTACCTGTACGTCAAGGGCGGCCCGCCACCGGAGCACTCGTTCCCGCGCATCGCGGCCAGGGCCGAACTGCACGTGCTGGCGCTCATGCCGGTGCCCGCGGCCGCGCAGTGCTTCTGCGCCGGCATCGTCGACGCCCTGGATGCGCCGCGCGGTGAGGAACTGGTGGAGTTCGTCGCACAGCACGCGAAGGCGATCGGCGCGGACGCGATCATCACGCTGTCCGAGTTCGCCGTGCTGCTCGTCGCCCACGTCGCGGATCGCCTCGGCCTCGCCGGAGCCGGCCCGAACCTGGTGCGCGCCCGTGACAAACGACTGATGCGCGAAACGTGGCAGGCAGCGAAAGTGCCGATCCCGAACTTCCGGCGCGTCGAGTCCGAAGTGGACTTAAGTGACGCACTCACAGAACTGGCTCCGCCGGTGCTCCTCAAACCCGCGTGGGGAGCCGGTTCCGTGGCGCAGCTCGTGCTCAACGACCAGTCCGACGTGCCCGGCGCGTGGGCCGAGGTCGCCGAGGCACTCGAACTGGGCAGCCAGGTCGGCATGAACGAGCTGTACGCGCGGGACACCGACCGCGACCTGCTCGTCGAGGAGATCTTCCACGGCACCACCGAGGGCTGGTACCCCGAGACCGGTCACGGCGACTACGTCAGCGTCGAGGGCATCGTCGCGAACGGCGTCTACCACCCGCTGTGCATCACCGCCCGGCTGCCGGTGATCCCGCCGTTCACCGAGGTCGCCAGCACCGCGCCGTGCACGCTCCCCGAACACCTCCAACGCCGCATCGAAGACGTCTCCAGAGACGCCGTGAACGCGCTGGAACTCGGCACCTGCGGCACGCACACCGAGATCAAACTCGGCCACCACGGCGACCTGACCCTCATCGAGACCGGCGCCCGGTTCGGCGGCGTGATGATCACCCGTGAGATCGAGGAGGTCTTCGGCATCGACCCGATCGGCATGCTCGTCGACCAGCTCCTCGGCCGTGAGGTCTTCTACCCCGCCCAGATGCTCACCACGGCCGGACGGGCGGCGGCCTCGGTCGCGGTCATCCCGACGAACGCCCAGGGCGAACCGTGGCGAACCCAGCCGTTGTGGCGCCCGAACGAGGTCGTGTGGGCGAGCATCGTCAGCCCCGGCACCGGGGTCGAGGAGATTCCGGCGTTCTCCATGCCCGTCGGCGAGCCGGTCCCGGTCTACGACCCCAGCGGCGGATCCCGGAACTGGCTGGGGTTGTTCGTGGTCACCGCGCCGGACGCGCGGCAGCTGCACCGCGACTGCCACGCGATCCTGAACGGCCTCGAAGCAGGCCTCAACTCCGTTGGTGCTGATCAGTGACGTCGACACCGTCCGGCAGCACCGCGAAAAGGTCGACCGGCGTCCGTTGCGACACCATCTCGCTGCGGTGCAGGCGCTTCAGCCGGTCTCTGGCGACGACGATCTGCTGGCTGGACGCCGACAGCACGAGCACCGGAACCGCGCCCAGTGAGACGTGCGCGCTGACCCGATCGGCGCTGCCCCGCCCGAACTTGAGCACTTTCCCGTACCGCACCAGGTAAAGCAGGTTCTCCTCGCCGCGCGGGCGCTTGAGCTGCTGCACCTCACCGGTCTCGTCGTTGCGGCCCCACGTGCCGTGCGACTTCGTCAACCAGCGGAATCCGGTCCACGGCAACCCGTGCACGTCGGTGGCGAGCACGGTCCTGCCGGGCTGGAAGTACTTCGCGAGCCGGACCTTCACGGTCGTCGCGGCGATGAACTCCGAGTTCTCCCGCCAGGTGCCCTCGAGCTCCAGCCTGCGCGCGATCTTCTGCACGGCCGGGTCCGGCACGGACCTGTCGTCCAGGCACACCAGGCACCTCGTGCTCCAGCCGATGCCGCACGAGCGCGCGACCCCGCACCAGCCGCACTGGAGGATCTGCACAGGCGCGCCACCAGGCCTGTCGTGCAGCAACTTCATCTGGTCGGCCACGACCTGCCGGCACGGCGCGCACAAGCCACACCACGCGACCTCGGTGACCTCCTTGCGCGGCAACCGGGTCATGCAGTTGATGCACTGCTTCACTTTGCCTCCCCCGTGGGAAAGCCTATTCCAGCGCCCTTCGCAGGCGCGAGGAGACCAGCGCGTGACGAGGATCCGCGGCCGGAAGGAGCAACCGGAGCCGTTCGAGCACCTCGGCGTCCTCACCGCTGTCCGCGAACGACAGCAGCGCGTCGAGATCTCCCCGCTCCAGCACACCCTTGCGCACCGCGGCGGCGAGATCCAGGCGCTCGTCGCGGACCACGGGTGCGTCCGAACGGGGCAGCAACTCGCCCTGGTAGTGCCGGGACGCCTTGCCCGCGTCACCGGACCTCAGCGCCGTCCGCACGTCCAGGAAGTCGCCGCGCACCACGGCATCCAGCCGGTACGGCCTCGTCAACAGGACACCACCGAGCTGCGCACGCAGCCGATGCAGCTCCGCGCGGACCGTTGTCGGGTTCCCACGTTCACCATAGAGCAACAATGCGAGTTGTTCCGCCGTGAGTCCCTTGGGGTGCAGGGCGAGCGCCGTCAGCACCTCCGCGTTGCGCAAGGTCAGCAGCAACGGCCGCCCGTCGAGTTCGGCGTGCAGGCCACCGAGGAAGTTCAGCGTCAGCACGTGCTGCCGTGGCGCGAACTGCAGCAGGTGGTGCTCAGCGAGTTGAGCGGCTGCGGACACGAGCTGCGCGACAGCCGGGTGCATAGTCTTCAACGGCCCGCTGACGTCGACGACGCCCAGCAGCAAACCCGTGTGGGGGTCGCGGATCGGGCTCGCCGCGCACGTCCAGCCGTGGTAGGTCCGCACGAGGTGTTCGCGGGAGTGCACGGTGACGGACCGGCCGGTCGCCAGCGCCGTGCCCATCGCGTTCGTGCCGATGGCGTCCTCGCTCCAGCGCGAGCCCTCGGTGAGGTGGACGCTCTCCGCCTTGTGGCGGACCTGGTTGTCGCCCTCGCACCACAGGATCAGGCCGCGGGTGTCGGTGACGATCATGATCGTGTCGTCCATCGACAGGGTGTGCTCGAGCAGCGGCACGGTCGCCGCCAGCGGATGCGCGCCGCGCAGGTCCGCGACCTCGTCCGGCGCGTAGACGACCGGCGCCTCGTGCCGGTCGGGGTCGACGCGCGCCGCGAGGGACCGCCGCCACGACTCGGCGATCACCGGCCGCGTTGCTTCGCCGAGGTCCGTCACGTTTCCAGGATGACTCCCCAGGTAGCGCCGTGCGTTACTCCTTTCGGATGCAACGTCGGTGAAACGTTGCACTACCTAGCGTCGCCAACCAGTTCGCAACGATGCGGGAGGCGGCACGATGGCCCAGTACGCGGCTCCAGGACAACCCGGCAGCGCGGTCACCTACCGTGACCGGTACGACCACTTCATCGGAGGCGAGTACGTGCCGCCCGCCAAGGGCCAGTACTTCGCCAACCCCACTCCGGTGACCGGTGAGGACTTCACCGAGATCGCCCGCGGCACCGCCGAGGACGTCGAACGCGCGCTGGACGCGGCCCACGGTGCCGCCCGTTCGTGGGGCAAGACCTCGGTCGCCGACCGCGCGAACGTGCTGAACAAGATCGCCGACCGGATCGAGGCCAACCTCGAGATGCTCGCGGTCGCCGAGACGTGGGAGAACGGCAAGCCGATCCGCGAGACGATGGCCGCCGACCTGCCGCTCGCGGTCGACCACTTCCGCTACTTCGCGGGCGTGATCCGCGCCCAGGAGGGCGGCATCTCGCAGATCGACGAGGACCTGATCGCGTACCACTTCCAGGAGCCGCTCGGGGTCGTCGGCCAGATCATCCCGTGGAACTTCCCGTTGCTCATGGCGACCTGGAAGCTCGCACCGGCGTTGGCAGCGGGAAACGCGGTGGTGCTGAAGCCCGCCGAGCAGACGCCGGCGTCGATCCACGTGCTGATGGAACTCATCGCGGACCTGATCCCGCCGGGCGTGCTGAACGTGGTCAACGGTTTCGGCGTCGAGGCGGGCAAGCCGCTCGCGTCGTCGCGCCGGGTGGCGAAGGTGGCGTTCACCGGCGAGACGACCACCGGCCGGTTGATCATGCAGTACGCCAGCGAGAACATCATCCCGGTGACGCTGGAGCTCGGCGGCAAGTCTCCGAACGTGTTCTTCTCCGACGTCGCCTCGCAACGGGATGCCTTCTACGACAAGGCTCTCGAGGGCTTCACGATGTTCGCGCTGAACCAGGGCGAGGTCTGCACGTGCCCGTCGCGGGCGTTGATCCAGAGCTCCATGTACGACCAGTTCCTCGGTGACGCCGTCGAGCGCACCAAGGCGGTCAAGCAGGGGCACCCGCTCGACACCGACACGATGATCGGCGCGCAGGCGTCCAACGACCAGCTCGAGAAGATCCTGTCGTACATCGACATCGGCAAGCAGGAAGGCGCGAAGGTGCTGACCGGCGGCGAGCGCGCGGACCTCGGCGGCGAGCTGTCCGGCGGCTACTACGTGACGCCGACGATCTTCGAGGGCGACAACAAGATGCGGATCTTCCAGGAGGAGATCTTCGGCCCGGTCGTCTCGGTCGCGCGGTTCGACGACTACGACGACGCCATCAAGACCGCCAACGACACCCTGTACGGCCTCGGCGCTGGCGTGTGGTCCCGCGACGGCTCCGTGGCCTACCGCGCCGGCCGCGACATCCAGGCGGGCCGCGTGTGGGTGAACAACTACCACGCCTACCCGGCGCACGCGGCGTTCGGCGGCTACAAGCAGTCCGGCATCGGCCGCGAGAACCACCGCGTGATGCTCGACCACTACCAGCAGACCAAGAACCTGCTCGTCAGCTACTCCCAGAACGCCCAGGGCTTCTTCTGATGGCACGCGTCGCACTGACCCCGGAGGCGGCGGAGGTTCTTCGCCGCCTCCGGGGCGACCACGGCGACCTGATGTTCCACCAGTCCGGCGGCTGCTGCGACGGCTCGGCCCCGATGTGCTACCCCGCCGGGGAGTTCCGCACCGGCGCGGCGGACGTGCACCTCGGGGATCTCGCCGTGGACTCGTTCACCGTTCCTGTGTGGATGTCCGCGGCGCAGTTCGAGTACTGGAGCCACACGCACCTGACGATCGACGTCGTGCCCGGTCGTGGGAGCGGTTTCTCGCTGGAGGCACCGCTGGGAATCCGTTTTCTCGTACGTTCTCGTCTGCTCGCGGATGATGAGCTCTAGCATCTGCGCATGACCGTCCAATGCGGATGCTGCGGAGCCGAGATCACCTCTACGGACCGCATCGACTACCGGTTGAACCGCCCGGAGCAACTGATCGACGTGCCCGGCGAGCGGCTCGGTGCTCCGACCGGTGGGCTGCTCGTCGGACCGGACGGTGACTCCTACCTCCGTTGCCTGCTCCCGGTTCGGCTGACCGGCGGAACAGAGCTGGTGTTCGGCGCGTGGATGCAGATCAGCAAGGTCGACGCGATGTACGCGCACGCCGTGTGGGACAACGACGCGGAATACGCGAATCTGCGCCTGGCCGGCACGTTCGCGAACATCATCCGGCCGTGGAACCTGCTGGGCACACGGGTCGAGGCTGCCGTCCTCAACGCCGACGAGCTGCCCTACTTCACCTCGCACCCGGTGCTGGAGCGCGAATGGGACCGCGACGAGGTGCTGTGCCGCATCCGGCAACCGCTGCCGATCCCCGTCCGCGAGACGCTCGGCGAGGTCTGGACCATCGAACGCAGCGAGGGCATGCGCTACGTCATCGAGGGCCACACCGTCCGGTTCTCGAGCCCGGACCGCAAGGTGAGCCTCGACGTCTACGCCGACCGCACCGACGGCAGCCCGAGCGACTTCCTGGGCGCGGTGCTCGACGGCTACCCCGCGTCCGCCGAACACTCCGTCTCCCACGACGGCGACGAGCTGCGGCACGCGTTCTGGCTGAGCGAGGTCATCGACGGCCACGAGGAGCAGGTGTTCCACGGGCACGTCGTCCGGCGCGGCACGATGATCTCTGTGCGCTGCGTGCACCGCTACCCGGCAGATCGGGCGTGGGCCCAGCACGTGCTGAACAGCGTCCGGTACATCGGATGACGGCCTGCCAGTGCTGCGGCGCCGAGATCGACGAGTCCGGCGCCCTCGACCTGAACCTCGGTCTGCCTCCGGGCCTGGACGACGCGGAACGGCTGGCGGGCGGCAAGGTGCTGCTGGCAGGCGACGCCGCGTTCGCCCGGTGCGTGCTGCCCGTCGAGCTGACAGGTGACCTGGAGCTGTGGTTCGGCGCGTGGATGCGGATCAGCGTCGCGGACGCCCACCGCGCCGCCGCCGTGTGGGGTGGCCCCGACTACGCCTCGCTACGGCTGACCGGCACGTTCGCGCACGACATCAAGCCGTGGGACGACCTGCACGGCGCCGAGGTGACCGCCGAGGTCCGCGAGCCCGGCTACCTGCCCGAATACGTCCAGCACCCGCTGCTCGGCACCACCTGGGACCGCGACGAGGTGCTGAGCGCGTTCCTGGTGGAGCTGCCGGTCTCGATCCGCCAGAAGCTGCTCGGCCGCTGGAGCATCGAACGCACCGCCGGCCTCACCCCGCACCTGCTCGACGACGGCCTGCGGTTCGCCGGGCCGGGGCGCACGGTGTTCGTGGACGTCCGCCGGGCTCAGGGAACGCCTGCGGACCGGTTCCTCGAGATGGCTCTGGAAGGCGCGCCTGCCGTGCCACCTGACCAGCAGTTCCTGGTGCGTGACGGGGTTGAGCTGCGGCATGCTCTGTGGCTCACGACGGAGGCCGGGCGGCACGAGTTCTACGGGCACGTCGCGCGGTTCGGCGAGCTGCTGATCGTGACGTGCATCCACGACGATCCGGCGGATCACGCGTGGGCGCGGCACGTGCTGAACAGCGTCAGTTACCGGCGCTGACCGAACGTCAGGCGCATGTCCTTCATCGTGCAGCTGACCAGCGGCGTCCGGCCGGTCAGGTAGCCCAGCGGTCCGTTCGCGGGGAACATCCACGCGGTCCTGGCGAGGCTGACTCGTCCGGACATGCGCATCTTCGTGCGCACATCGCGGCCGTCCAGGCGCTGCGCGGTCCAGCCTCCCGCGGTCCACGTGCCCGGTAACGCGACGCCACCGGCCACCGCGACCGCCGCGATCGACGCGATCGACGAGCCTTCGCCGAACCGGGCGAGTTGTTTCGGGATCCCCCACATTTCCCGGCCGCCGTCCCGGGACGCTTCGCTGTCGACCCAG
The DNA here is from genome assembly GCF_053610285.1 of Lentzea sp. NPDC054927. Lineage (NCBI taxonomy): Bacteria > Bacillati > Actinomycetota > Actinomycetes > Pseudonocardiales > Pseudonocardiaceae > Lentzea > Lentzea sp. NPDC054927. Next base: position 4,035 of record NZ_JBSGXZ010000027.1, on the reverse strand, counting down.
ATCTGCGGCACCGACACGGCCACCCTGCCCTCGTCGCGCACCGGCGTTGCCACGAGCAGTTCCTCGTAGGTGAGCTCGCTGCCCGGTTCGTACGACACGAACGCCACTGCCACGAAAACCTTGCCCGCCAAGGAGATCAGCTTCGCTTCGGACGGCAGGTGAGCCCGCGGCACCAGCTTGCGCGGCACGCGGAACACGGAGATCACGAGTGAGCCCTGCATGTGCCACGGTTCGGCGGGATACTGCATGCGCCGACCGTATCGGGTCCCGTGCGTGCCCACCTGGGCAGCACGATCGTAACGTCAGGGAAATCCCAAGTTTGTGCGAGTGAACTGGACCACTAATCGAGCTGGACTCACGATTCCGCCATGAACGTCCTGCTGGCATTCGCACTCACCGCGAGTCTCACGTCGCCGGTGCACCTGCCCCCGACTGCACCGTGCCCGGAGAACGTCCCCGCCGGCACCACCTGTTACGAGGGCCGGGACGCCAACGGCGCGTACTACACGATCGCCGTGCCGAAGAAGTGGAACAAGACCCTGGTCGTGCACTCGCACGGCGGACCCGACCTGGGCGACCCCACGCCCGAGCGCACGCGTGACGACCTGAACCGCTGGGCCGTCATGGTCAAGGAGGGCTACGCGTGGGCGGGCACGTCCTACCGGCGCGGCGGCTACGGCACGCGGATGGCGGCCGAGGACACCGACAACCTGCGCAAGATGGTCAGCGCGATGCTCAAGCCGCACAAGGTCTACATCCACGGGCAGTCGTGGGGCGGCAACGTCGCGGCCAAGACCATCGAGCTGTACAAGGGTTATGACGCGGCGCTGCTCACCAGCGGCGTCATGGCCGGCGGCTCACGCGGCTACGACTACCGCGTGGACCTGCGCGTGGTCTACCAGTACTACTGCGGCAACCACCCGCGGCCGTCCGAGGTGCAGTACCCGCTGTGGCAGGGCCTGCGCGCGGGCTCGACGATGACGACCGCCGGATTGCGCAGCCGCATCGAGGAATGCCTCGGCGTCGCGGGCAGCCGCACGCCCGAGCAGCAGCAGAAGCTCAACGACATCCTCGCGGTCACCAAGATCCCCGAGGAGACGCTGAACTCGCACCTGAACTTCGCGACGTTCACGTTCCGCGACATCGTGCACCTCCGGCTGGGCGACAAGAACCCGTTCAGCAACACCGGTGTCGTCTACAAGGGTTCGCACGACGACCAAGCGTTGAACGCCGGCGTCGAACGGTTCGCCGCGGACCCGGCGGCCCGTGCCGAGCTGGCCTACGACAGCGACCTCACCGGCAAGATCGACATTCCGGTGCTGTCCGTGCACGCGATCGGTGACCCGACGGCGTTCGTGGAGCACGAGTCGGCCTATCGCGACGTCGTGACGAAGGCCGGGCGTTGGTACAACCTCGTGCAGACCTTCACGACCGAGACGACGCACTCGGCGTTCAGCGACTCCGAGTACGCCACGGCCATGCAGTCGCTGGCGGCGTGGGAGAAGTGGGGCGTGCGATCGAACCCGTTCCTGATCGCGGCCGCCTGTCCCAGCCACGACCAGAAGTACGGCACGGGCTGCTTCTACAACCCGTGGTACCAGCCGAAGTCCTACGAGTCCCGGGTCGCACCCCGCACGTGACCGCTTGACCTCCAGCTTGGTCGAGGTACCAGGATCTCGACCATGACGCTCGCACAGGACACCACCGCGCAGGACACGGCCGACATCGAGGCGCTCGTCGCCACCGTTCAGCACGCCCAGCAGAACGAACTGCCGGAGGAGTTCATCGGCCTCTTCCGTGAGGACGCGATCTGGACGACCGCGCACGGCAAACGGTTGACCGGCCGAGACGAGATCGCCTCCTTCACGCGACAGGTCCTACCTGGCGCGGGGAAGGAGGCGCTCGCCGCCTACGAGGTGTCGCACGTGTTGTTCATCCGGCCCGACGTGGCCGCGGTGAAGATCCGCCAGCGCCGCGTTTCTCCCGACGGCGAGTACCTGGACCTCGCCGAGGGGTCGCCGCTCTACATCGTGTCCAAAGAGGACGAAGGGTGGAGGATCGTGGCCGGGCAGAACACCATCGTGCTCTAGTTGTGTGGCGCAGAACCTTGCCGGGTGAATTCGCGGTCAGACGGGTGCATCGTGGTGCCCTGCTGAGCGTGGATTACCCCGCCAAGGTTCTGCGTCACACCACTAGCGGCCCTGCAACGACTTCACCTTGTCGCCGAAGGTCCAGTTCTTCGAGCCGTCCCAGTTGATCGACCAGGTCATCAGGCCCTTGAGCTGGCCGCCGAAGCTGTTCCACGCCTGGCCCACCAACGAGGGGTTCATGTAACCGCCGCCCGCACCCGGTTGGGCGGGAAGCCCTGGCACCTGCTTGTCGTAGGGAACCTTGATGGTGGTGCCCTGCACGACCAGCCCCTTGTTCAGGCACTGGGTCTGTGCCACAAAGCCCTGCACCGTCCCGGCCTGGTAGCTGTCACCCGCGCAGCCGTACATGGATCCGTTGTAGTACTGCATGTTCAGCCACCAGAGGCGGCCGTTGTCCGCGTACTTCTTGATGATCGGCAGGTACGCGCCCCAGATGGAGCCGTACACAATGCTGCCGCCCGTCACATAAGCCGTCTCCGGCGCCATCGTGAGACCGAAGCCCGCGGGCATGGCGGCCAGGACGCCGTCGATGATGCGGATCAGGTTGGCCTGCGAGGCGGACAGCTGGTTGATGTTGCCACTGCCCACGAGGCCGGTCTCGATGTCGATGTCGATCCCGTCGAAGTTGTACTTCTTCAGGATCGGCACGACGGTGGCGACAAACCGGTTGGCCACAGCGGCCGAACTCAGGTCAATACCCGCCGCCGCACCCCCGATCGACATCAGGATCGTGGCGCCGGCCGCCTTAGCCGCACACATCTCGGCAGGCGTGGCAACCTTGACGCCGGCGTCCATCCCGTCCTCCCACAGCACCGTGCCGTCGGAGCGAATCACGGGGAACGCCGCGTTGAGCACGTTGTAGCCGTGCTGCTTGATGCGGCTGTCGGTGATCGGCGTCCAACCGAACGGCGGGTGGACCCCGTTCGACGCGCCGTCCCAGTTCTCCCAGTACCCGTGCAGCACCTTGCCGGCAGGGCGGGGTTTGAGCGCACACGTGTCGGCCGCCTGTGCGGTGGACGGGACGAGCACGGTGCTCATGAGCAGAAGCAGGGCTGTCATTGCCCTCAGCAACAAACGGGCAGACATTCGCTCACCTTTCGTGTGCAGGCGGCGACCCTTTGTCATTGAAGCACGAAATGGTCCAGACCTCTACCGGAGAGCGGCGAGGTGGGAGCGGCGGGCTGGGAACGGCAAGGCGGGAACGGCAAGGCGGGGGCGGCTGGGCGGGGGCGGCTGGGCGGGGAGCGGCTGGGCGGGGAGCGGCTGGGCGGGGAGCGGCTGGGCGAGGAGCAACCGGGCCGGTTGCTGAGCGAGGAGAGCTTCCGGACTCAAGGGCAGGGCGTGACGCTTGGCTGGTGGCAATCGGGCGCGGAGTGACGCGGCGCTTGCCTGGCGGAGCGGAGCCCGCGAGGCGAGGCGAGGCGGGGCGGGGCAGGGATGGGCGAGGCTGGGCCGAGCACGTGTGGGCTGGCGGCCCACGGAGGCCTGAGCCTGGGCTCGGTGGGGCTGGTTTGGCAGGGAGGGCTGGAGGGCGGGCTGGCATGGCTCTACCGGTCCGGGCGGGAGCAGGCGAAGGCGGGACCGAGGCCAGACAGAGCTGGGGCCAGGCAGAGTCGGCCCGGCGGCGTGGGCGAGACAAGGCGCGACAGGACGAAGCCCGGAAGATTCGAGAGGTCGGGGCCTGGCTCACCGGACTGACCGGCCGGCCGGAACTGCGCTGGCCGGGTTGAGGGTCGGGTTGGACGCAAGGCCTGGTGTGGCCGCCTATGAGTGGTGTGGCCGCCTATGAGTGGTGTGGCCGCCTATGAGTGGTGTGGCCGCCTATGAGTGGTGTGGCCGCCTATGAGTGGTGTGGCCGCCTATGAGTGGCGTGGCCGCCTATGAG
>NZ_JBSGXZ010000026.1:0-125891 GCF_053610285.1 Lentzea sp. NPDC054927 | reverse complement strand
GGCTGAAGCAAGTGCTGAGGAGCGCTAGACGGGGGAGCCACCACCACTACCCGTGTGGCTTGAGTGTTTGGCTGACTGCTCGGCTTCGCCTTCGCTTGGGCGCTCGCCTGCGGCATCGCGGATGTGGGAAGGGGCGCCTACCGGAAATCCGGTGGCGCCCCTTTGAAGCAGAGCGGAAACGACGGGAACCCCGGCCCCTTCCCCAGGGCCGGGGTTACACCGTGTCAGGGTGTTGTGTGTCTCAGGTGGACCGTCCTAACGGGAGCATTTGGGATTAGGCCGCCGGGGCAGTGACGCCGGGGGGCAGGCATTCCACGTTGCGCTTGCCGTCGGGCTGGATGACGAACCAGGTGCCGCCAACGCCCTGGCCCTTCCAGGCGCCCGGCTTCGGGTCCTGCGAGTAGGCGTACAGCGCCCAGCCGTCGATGGCGACCTGCTTCTTGCCGTCAGCGCGGGTGATCAGCGAGACCAGCTTCGCGTCGATGCCTTCGACCTGCGGGACGGTGTCCGACAGCAGTGGCGGCCACGTCACGGCGCACTGGTTGTTGCAGTTCGACTTGCCTTCTGGCTTCGGCGTGTCCTTGTCGAAGCGGTACATCGTGCGGCCGTCGCCGTCCTGGACGACCAGGCCCATCTTGTCCACGGGCTTGCCGACCAGCTTCAACGAGCTGACTGGGGCGGCGGCCGGGGGTTGGGCGGCGGGAGGTTGCGCGGCCGGGGTCGGGGTCTCCGGTGCCTGCTGCTGAACAGGGGCTTCGGGGGCCTGAGCGGGCTCCTGGAGTACCGGGGTTTGACCCACGTCGCCGTAGTCACCGAGGACGCCCAGGTCGGTTTCGGTCTGTGCCACCGGCTTCGAGTTCGTGCCACTTCCCGTGGCGCTCCAGACACCCAGACCCAGCACGACTGCCAGCCCCGCTGCGAGCCCGATGGCAATGCGGTTACGTCGGATCACACTCATGTCCTCCTTGTTCCGTCGTTCGCTCTATCGAGGCCATACGGGCGTGGTTGCGTCTCGGTTCAGAAACGAACCGAACCTCGTGCTGTCTCGAACGTCTGGCGGAGCCAGGTTCGCAGGAGGTGCAGGGTGGTCGTCGCTGGTCAGCTGGCAGGAATGGCCGAACGGGTGCTGGGTGCGCCGTTGCCAATCGGATTTCGGGCGTGGGACGGAAGTGTCGCCGGGCCGCAGGACGGCACCGTGCTCGTGATCCGGTCGCGTGATGCTCTCCGCCGGCTCGTCTGGAGTCCGAACGAGTTGGGACTCGCCCGCGCGTACGTGAGCGGCGAGCTCGATGTGGAGGGTGATCTCGCCACCGGCCTGTCAGAGATCTGGGGGCTCGTGCGGCGTGGGGTCACGCGGCGGCCGCGGGTGTCGGAGGTTGTGAAACTTGCATTGCAACTGAAAGTGCTGGGTCCCAATCCGTCCGCGCCGAAGGAGGAGGCGCGGCTCAGCGGTGCGCTGCACACCAAGACGCGGGACCGGGACGCCATTTCGCACCACTACGACCTGAGCAACGCCTTCTACCAACTCGTGCTCGATCCGAGCATGGCTTACTCGTGCGCGTACTTCACGTCCGATGAGGACTCGCTGGCGCAGGCTCAGCACAACAAGCTGGATCTGATCTGCCGGAAGCTGGACCTGCAGCCGGGCATGCGCCTGCTCGACGTCGGCTGCGGCTGGGGATCGATGATCATCCACGCCGCGAAGCACTACGGCGTGCACGCTGTCGGTGTCACGATCTCGGCTCAGCAGCGCGAGCACATCCTCAAGCGAGTCGCCGCTGAAGGACTGCAGGGGCGCGTCGAGGTGCGGCTGCAGGACTACCGGGAGGTCGGCGACGAGCTGTTCGACGCGATCTCCACCATCGAGATGGGCGAGCACGTCGGTGAGTCGAACTACCCGACGTACGCCTCGACGTTGCACCGTTTGCTGAAGCCCGAGGGCCGTTTGCTGTTGCAGCAGATGTCGCGTGGTCACAACGCGCCGGGTGGTGGCGCGTTCATCGAGTCGTACGTCGCGCCGGACATGCACATGCGGCCGGTCAGTTCCACGACGGGCTTCCTGGAGGCCGCGGGGCTGGAGATCCGTGACGTGCACGCGTTGCGCGAGCACTACGTGTGGACCGTGCGGGCCTGGGCGCAGACACTGGAAGATCGGTGGGACGACGTCGTCGCGCTGGTCGGTGAGGGGCAGGCACGCGTGTGGCGCCTGTACCTCGCGGGTGGTGCGCTGACGTTCGAGGAAGGGCGGATGGGCGTGGACCAGATCCTCGCGGTGCGCAGGAGCGAGAACGGCGGCAGCGGCATGCCGCGCGTGCGTCGTGAGCTGGTGGCGCGATGAGCTTCCTGATCAGCTTCGTCGGAGTCTTCCTGCTGCTCAGCGGGTTGTTCCTGTACGCGGACGCCCGCAAGCGCTACGACCTGATCGACTCCGCGTGGGGCCCTGGCTTCGCCGTGATCGCGGTGATCACCTTCCTGTTCGCGGAGGGCGAACCAACTCGGCAGTGGGTGGTCGCCGCCCTCACGGTGATCTGGGGCGTACGCCTGGGAGTGCACATCTTCGTGCGCAACTCGGGTAAGGACGAAGATCCGCGATACCAGGACATTTTGAGGCGTGCCAAGGGAAATCCGCGCCTGCGGATGTACCGCGTCTACCTGATCCAGGCCGTGCTGATGTGGATCGTGTCGTTGCCGGTCCAGGCCGCGCAGCATCTTTCGGCCCCGTTCGGAGTGCTAGATTGGGTGGGCACTGGCGTGTGGATGGTCGGCTTCGCTTTCGAGGCCGTTGGCGACTGGCAGCTCTCCCGGTTCCGAGCGGACCCGGCGAACAAGGGCGCCGTCATGGATCGCGGATTGTGGCGCTACACAAGGCATCCGAACTACTTCGGTGACGCTGTCGTGTGGTGGGGCCTCTACCTGTTCGCGCTGCACTCGTGGCTGGCCGCGCTCACGATCATCGGTCCGGTGATCATGACGTGGCTGCTCGCGAAGGGCACTGGCAAACCGCTGCTCGAGAAGGACATCGTGTCGCGCCGCCCTGGCTACGCCGAGTACGTCCGGCGCACCAGCGGCTTCGTCCCGTTGCCTCCGAAGAGCCGCGTGGGGTAGGTGCTGAGCACCCTCGTGGGGCAGCGTGCGTACGCGGTCCTGTTCGTGCGGTGCTGGCGTGCAGAGCTGAGGGTTGGGGGCTGCGTCCGCAACCCTCGTCGGGTCTGTATCGCGCCAGGACGCGCACGTCACAGCGCCCGTGCCGCACGTGTGCGCGGGTTAGTGTTGGTGGGTGGGCAACGACATCTCCTTCCCGCGCCAACAGGCGCGCACCCAGCGGTTCACCGTCGGCGCACCGAGGACCTTCGCGGTGTCGGCGGACGGGGCACGTGTCTTCTTCCTGCGTCCGGCCACGGCTACGAGCCGGGCGAACGGGCTTTGGGAGCTGAACACGGCCACCGGCGTCGAACGGCTGCTCGCCGATCCGGCGGCGCTGCTGTCCGACCCGGAGGACCTGCCGGCTGAGGAGAAGGCGCGCCGCGAGCGCACGCGTGAAGCTGGTGCGGGCATCGTCGGTTACGCCCTCTCGAAGGACGCGTCGGTTGCCTCGTTCGCGCTGTCGGGGCGGCTGTTCGTGGCCGACCTGACGAACGGTGCTGTCCGCGAGCTGCCGACCCGGGGTGGCGTCATCGACCCGCGGGTCGACCCGACGGGCAAGCGTGTGGCGTACGTCACGCGTGGCACGTTGCGGGTGGTCGAGCTGGACTCGGGCGAGGACGTGGCCGTCGCCGTTCCCGATGGCGAGGACGTGACGTTCGGGCTGGCCGAGTTCATCGCGGCCGAGGAGATGTCGCGCTACCGCGGCTACTGGTGGGAGCCGAACGGCACCCGCCTCATCGCCGCGCGCGTGAACAACGCGTCGGTGCAGCGCTGGTACATCGCCGACCCGGCGAATCCGGCCACCACGGTCACCGAGATCGCCTACCCGGCGGCGGGCACGACCAACGCCACGGTGTCGCTGCACGTGGTGTCGCTGGACGGCACCTTCGTGCCGGTGCTGCTGGAGTTCGACTACCTCAACGACGTGCACTGGTCGTCGGGTGGTGCTCCGCTGATCACCACGCAGACGCGTGACCAGCGCACCCGCAAGATCTACGAGCTGGCCTCCGAGACCGGCGCTGTCTCCGAGCTCGCGGTCGAGACCGATCCGACGTGGCTCGAGGTCACCGACGGCGCACCGGCGTGGACTCCGGACGGCCGGCTCGTGCGGATCGTGGGCAACGGCGACGAGTACGCGCTGCAGGTCGGCGACGACGTTCTCACCACCGGCCTTCAGGTGCGCCGGGTGCTCGACATCGCCGACGACTCGATCCTGGTCGCCGCGTCGGCGGACGACCCGACTCAGACGCACGTCTACGAGGTCGGCAAGAACGTTGAGCAGCTGTCCACTGAGGATGGTGTGCACGCCGCGATTCGGGGCGGTGACACGGTTGTGCTCGTATCGGCCACTTTGGACAGGTTCGGTGCCAAGGTCAGCGTCGGCGAGCACGTGATCGAGTCGTGGGCCGACACCCCGGTCATCAAGGCGTCCCCGCGCCTGCTGACCCTGGGCGAGCGCAACATCCGCGCCGCGCTGCTGCTGCCGACCGGCCACACCCCGGGAACCAAGCTGCCGGTGCTGATGGACCCGTACGGCGGCCCGCACGCGCAGCGCGTCGTGTCGTCCCAGAACGCCTTCCTCGCCTCGCAGTGGCTGGCCGACCAGGGCTTCGCGGTCATCGTCGCCGACGGGCGCGGCACCCCGGGCCGTGGTCTCGCCTGGGAGCGCGCGATCGCGTTCGACTTCGCCGGCGCCACCCTGGAGGACCAGGTCGACGCCCTGCACGCGGCCGCGGCCGTCGAACCCGACCTCGACCTCACCCGCGTCGCGATCCGCGGCTGGTCCTACGGCGGCTACCTCAGCGCCCTGGCCGTGCTGCGCCGCCCGGACGTCTTCCACGCGGGCATCGCCGGCGCCCCGGTCACCGACTGGCGCCTCTACGACACCCACTACACCGAGCGCTACCTGGGCCACCCGGATGACAAGCCCGAGATCTACGACTCGAACTCCCTCATCGCCGACGCGGACAAGCTCTCCCGGCCGCTGATGATCATCCACGGCCTGGCAGACGACAACGTGGTGGCCGCGCACACCCTGCGCCTGTCCAACGCCCTGCTGGCAGCGGGAAGGCCTCACACCGTGCTGCCGCTCTCCGGTGTCACGCACATGACCCCGCAGGAACAGGTTGCTGAGAACCTGCTGCTGCTTCAGGTCGACTTCCTCAGGCAGGCGTTGAGCTGAGGCCGGGGTAGGGCCAGCCCCAGTGTTCGGAGATCCTCCCCAGGGCACGCTTCAGCGCCATGGGGAGGAACATCAACGCGCGCACGGTGTCCGTCGCGCTCTACGTGCTCTGGGGCCTGCTGCACATGGGTCTGGGCGCCTCGATGGTCATCAGTGACCTGTCGGACGGCGCTCCAACGAACGAAATGGCCGCGGAAAGCCTGCTGTACTTCATCGCGGTGACCGTCCTGGGCGCTCAGGCGATCTACGTGGCTCTCACGCTGAACCGCCACCGCAGCCCAGCCGGCTTCTGGCTGAACACGGTCGTGCTGGGCGTCATCGACGTGGCCTTCGTCGTGTACCTGGTACTCCCAGGTCACGTCGACCTGCTCGGCGGCATCGCCGGCCCGGTCATCTGGCTCGCAGCCACGGTCTGTGCCGCCGTGGCGCTCAAGAAATAGCGAAAGGGGCGCCTCCCGGACAAGCGGGAAGCGCCCCTCTCAACACCTGACTCAGGCCAGCGACTGCCGTACCCGGTAAGGCGGAATGCTGTTGCCCAGCAGCGCCAGGTCGTCGATCGACTCCGGCTGGTACCCGGCCGTCTTCAGGCGCTCGGCCATCAGTGCGGTCGGGTCCTCGACGACGTCCGCGCGGCCGAACAGGTACGCCCACTCGTGCTCGTCGGAGCCGTAGTAGGCGACCGTGTCGAACACCTCGTTGAACCGCTGCCAGGAGCGGATCAGGGTGGTGTTGCGCCACATCGTCTGGCAGCCGGACTGGTTGACGACCACGCCGCCCGGACGCAGCAGCGCCTTGCACATGCGCAGGAAGTCGGCGCCGTACAAGCGGTTGTGCTGCGCCTCCTCCTCGCGCTCGTCGGGCAGGTCCACCAGCACGATGTCGTACTTCTCCGACGTCGTGCGGATGTACTCGAACCCGTCGATGTACTGCACGCGGATCGGGCCTTCGCCCTTCTCGGCGAGAGCCAGTTCCTCGAGCGTGTAGCCGTACGGCAGGTGCTCGGCGCACAGCTTGACGGCCTGCTCGTCGATGTCGATGTGGTCGACGACGGAGGCGCCGTGCTGGACGGCCATCTGGCACACGACGCCTTCGGAGGAGCCGATGACCAGCACGCGCTCGACGGTGTCGGCCAGCAGCAGCGCCGGCACCATCAGGGCCTCGTGGTAGGTCAGCTGGCTGAACTCCGTGGACTGGCGGTCGTTGTCGCAGAACAGCGACACGCCCTGGGCCGTGCGGGCGATCACCAGGTGCTGGAAGTCGGTCTTGGTGTCGACCAGCACCTCGTCCACGCGCCAGTGGCGGGTCATGCCTTCGGCGAGCGGCTCGTTGATGGTGTTCACGCGGCGTGCTCCTTGATGCCACGAGTGACGACGTCCGTGCTCACGTGAGCGGCGCCCAGGGCGTCAGCGAGTAGTTGGACGGCCAGCGCGGGCTTCGCACGCGTACCGCAGGTGAAGACGTCGACGAACACCGAACCCACTTCGGGATAGGTATGGATCGACGCATGGGACTCCGACAGCAGGGCCAGCACGGTGACTCCTTGAGGATCGAACTTCTTGGAGATCACCTCCAGCACAGTTGCGTCGGCCTGCGTGAGAACCTCACCAAGGGCGTGTCGGAGGAACTGCTCGTCGTCGAGCAGATCCGCGCTCACACCTGAGAGCTCTGCAAGTACGTGCTGTCCCGCGAACAAACCGACGGTTTCCTCGGTCTGACAGGGCGCTTCGGACATCAATCACTCCAAACTATGTGAATTACGACGGACTTAGATGCAGTACGTGGCCAACGGCGGGAAGCCGTTGAAGCACACGGACGAATAGGAGGAGGTGTAGGCGCCGGCGTGGAGGATGTCCACGTGGTCGCCCGCCATGAGGTCCAGCGGCAGGTCGTAGCGCGTGTGCTGGTAGATCACGTCGTCCGCGTCGCACGTCGGACCGGCCAGCACGATCGGGCCGACAGCGCCGCCGTCGCGCGAGGTCCGCAGCCGGTAGGCGATCGCCTCGCCCTCGGTTTCGGCGAGTCCCTGGTAGCGGCCGATGTCCACGTAGACCCAGCGGCGTTCGTCCGAATAGGACTTTCGGGACACGAGCACGACGGACGAGCGGATCATCCCGGCCTCCGCGGAGATCGCGCGGCCCGGTTCGATCATCACCCGAGGACGCGTGGCGCCGAAGTGCCGCGTGATCGAAGCTTCGATGGCGGAGGCGAAGGCTTCCAGGGTCGGTGTGTCTTCTTGATACACCGCGGGCAGGCCGCCGCCCAAGTTCACGGTGGTGGTCTCGATGCCTTCCGCACGCAACTTTGACGCGATCAAAGCGGCGTCGGCGATGCCGGAGTCCCAGCCCTGCGTGGACAGCTGTTGCGAACCCGCGTGGAACGCGACGCCAAGAGGAACCAGTCCCAACTCGTGCGCCAGCCGCAAGAGATCCGTTGCCATCTCCGCATCGCAACCGAACTTGTTGCCGAACGGGTAGGTAGAACCCTTGCTGTGTACAAGAATCCGCACCAGCACGGACGAACCGGGCGCGTGCTCGGCGACGAACCGCACGTCCTGTTCGCTGTCCGACACGAACAGTCGCACGCCACGCGAGTGGGCATACGCGATGTCAGCGGCCTTCTTGATGGGGTTGCTGTAGGAGATCGACGACGGTGCGGCGCCGCGCGCCAGGCACAGGTCGATCTCCGCGGGCGACGCCACGTCGAACCGCGAACCCTCCGCGACCAACGTGCCCACCACGTCGGACTCGGGGTTCGACTTGACCGCGTAGAAGATGTCGATGGACGGCATCGCGGCGTGAATTGCTTGATAGCGCGCGCGGATCGTCTCGAGGTCGATCACCAGACACGGTGTCGACGGGTTCTCCTGGTCCAGGAAACGCCGAATACGAGCCTCTGCCTCGTAACGCCGGTCAACGGCGAAGCTCTCGGTCATTTCCCCAGGGTTCCCCCTTCATCCGCCTCGCGGTCCGTACGCGGGCACGGCCGTCCACTCTACGGCCTGGACACCGCAAGTACGCAATCCCGCTGGGCCGAGTGTGATTTACCCAGCAGACTTCAGCTCGATCATCGTGATGTCCGGAGGCGCGCCCACGCGCACCGGCGGCCCCCAGAAACCCGCGCCACGACTGACGTACAGCCACGTGTCGTCCACCTTCGACAGCCCCGCGACAGCGGGTTGCTGCACTGGCACAACGAAGTTGAACGGCACCATCTGTCCGCCGTGTGTATGACCGGACAACTGGAGGTCTACGCCGTGTGAAGAGGCGTCACCGACCTGCACGGGCTGGTGCGCCAGCAGGACAAGAGGGTTGTTCTTGTCGCGGCCGGCGAGAGCACGGCCGAAGTCCGGCCCGTCGTTGTAGGACTTGCCCGTCACGTCGTTCACACCCACGAGCTCGATGCCACCGGCAACGGTCAAACCCTCGTTGCGCAACGGGTTCACGCCGAGTTTGTCCAGTTCCGCGATCCACTGCTCGTGGCCGGAGAAGTACTCGTGGTTGCCCGTCACGAAGAAGCTGCCGTGCTTGGACACCAGGTCCCGCAACGGCGCCGCGGCCTCGCCCAGTTCGGCGACGGTGCCGTCCACCAGGTCGCCGACGATCGCGACGAGGTCGGCCTCCTGCTCGTTGATCATCCGCACGATCCGCTCGGTGTGCGAACGCCCGAGCAACGGCCCGAGGTGGATGTCGCTCACGACCGCGATCCGGAAGCCCGACAACGACGTCTGGAGCTTGTCCAGCGTCACCGGCACGTTGAGCAGCCGCGGGTCGCCCAGCGCCTGCGTCATGCCGTACCCGACCACGCTGCCCGCCGCGATGCCCGAGCCGATGGCGACCGACCGCGAGATGAACAGCCGCCGCGACGGGTCCGGCACGATCTCGACCGGCTCGACGGGTTCGACCGAGCCGGCACCGGCGCCGACAGCGACGGGCGCGAGCGTCGCTCGCCTGAGCAGGATCCGGCGTGGAATCTCCGCGATGCCCAGCGCGATGGCCAGGTAGAACAGCACGGCGAGCCACACGAACCCCGGCCAGGCGAAGAACTTCCCGTACTCCGGCGGCACCCTCCGCGTCACGACCAGCGCGCTCATCAGCATCACGAAGGCCCCGACGATGGCGGCAGTGCCGATGCGGCGCCCGAGCGTGCGCGGGCGCGTCGTGTCCACGACCAGCCGGCGCCACAGGTAGAGGTGGCCCAGTGCGGCCGGAACTCCGAGGAGCAACAGGAAAATCACGACATCAGTATGCTTTTCGCCTTCGCGGCGGTGATCGTCGGAGGGGCCGACGACGGGGCCCGCTCACGTTCGGCACGCGCACCGTCACTGCGAGTGGGATCCTCTCGCCACCGGACGCAAAAAGATTCGTCGCGAACTTCATGCAACCCGCGAGGCCGCAGGTGGCGTGAGTAACCCGGTACCGCAGACAGGGGGAATCCTGATGAGTGACCGGGACGCCGCGTTCCAGGAATATTTCGCGGCCCGTTCCGACGTCATGCGCGGCACGGCATACCTGCTGTGCGGCGACTGGCATCGCGCGGAAGATCTCGTGCAGCAGGCGTTCACGAAGCTCTACTTGGCGTGGCGCCGGATCGAGCGGCACGAGGCGTTGGACGCCTACACCAGGCAAATCCTGGTGCGGACGTTCCTGTCCGAGCGACGGCGCGGGTGGTTCCGGTTCGAGTCGGCGAGCGAGGAACACGCTGACTCGGCGGCTCCTCCGGACGTCCACCCAGAGGAGCGCATGGTGTTGCTGGAGGCGCTGGCGAAGGTGCCTCCGAAGCAACGTGCGTGCCTCGTCCTGCGGTACTGGGAGGACATGTCGATCGAACAGACGGCAGCCGTCCTCAAGTGTTCGGAAGGAACGGTAAAGAGCCAGGCCGCGCGGGGGCTGCAGACGCTGCGCGGTCTGCTCTCACAGCAGGAGAGGGTTCGATGAACGAACAGGACCTCAAAAAGGCTTTCGAAAACGTTGTGGTGGCGAGCAGCCCGCCGCCGTCGATGGATCCTGGCATCGCGCTCGGCGCCGCGCGCAAGGCCAGGTCGAAGCGGCGGTCGTCGATCGTCGGTGCTCTGGTCGCGGTGCTCGTCGTCGGTGCCGGCCTCGGGTCGGCGTTCGCGCTGAACCCGAAGGGCGCGCGGGAGCTGATGATGGGCGCGGGGCCCAGCAGCAGCTCCTGGGCGGGTGAGTGGCCGGACGGGCACACCGATCGCACGGCCCGCAACGGCCCGCAGGCCGATCGGGCGCAGAAGCTGCTCGACGAGCTCAAAGGCGTTGTCCCGGCCGGGTACGACGCCCCCCAGCTCAAGTACCAGGACCCCCGCTACAGCGGGGGTGACATGCAGGGAACCCAGGGGCAGGTGGCGTCCGACAAAGGCGAGGTGCCCGAGATCTGGGAGTACATGGCTCAGACACCGGTGCGCAAGGACGGCAAGGTGGGGTGGCTGCTCGCCGAGTCGTCCACGCCCAACCCCGGCATGCCGGAAGAGCCGTGCGCCCTCGCCAGGACGTTCTGGGGCATGGGCGGGCCGTGCCAGGTGGTCGACGTCAAGGGCCTCAAGGTCGGTGTCGTGCAGAGCAACCCGAGCGGTCGCGACCAGTTCGACAAATGGGCCACCTACCGGGCCAACGACGGTCAGATCGTGACGATCGCTCAGGACGACAGCTATCTCGGCGGTGGTTATCCGGCGCTCGCCGCGCCGGTCTTCACCGAGCAGCAGCTGGCCGAGCTGGCGACGGATCCCCGGTTCCGCGTCGGTAGCTGAGTCAGTGCGTTGTGGGGAGGGCGGTCACGTTTGTGGCCGCCCTCTCTCGTTGCTCTTTTCGGGTGTTTTGGCAGGTAGAGTGCCGTCTCGGAATGCGAACCCTGCTCATCGACAACTACGACTCGTTCACGTTCAACCTCTTCCAGCACCTGGCTGAGGTGAACGGAGTCGAGCCCGTGGTCGTCCACAACGACGACCCGCGCTTTCGGCTTGCCTCACTGCGGTCGTTCGACAACGTGGTGATCTCGCCGGGACCCGGCCGGCCCGGCAATCCCGCCGACTTCGGCATCTGCCGCGCGGTGATCGAGCACGCCGAGATTCCGTTGCTGGGCGTGTGTCTCGGCCATCAGGGACTGTGTCTTTCTTATGGCGCTGTTGTCGGCCCTGCGCCCGTGCCACGCCATGGGATCGTTTCCCCGGTTACGCACACGGGCGTTGACGTCTTCGCTGGGTTGCCGTCGCCGCTGGATGTCGTGCGGTACCACTCGTTAGCGGTCACGGACCTGCCTTCTTCTTTGGAACCCATCGCGTGGAGCGACGACTCCGTGCTGATGGGTGTGCGCGCTCTCGACCGTCCCGCGTGGGGTGTGCAGTTCCACCCCGAGTCGATCTGCACGGACTTCGGCCGCGAGATGCTCGCGAACTTCGGCGCGCTGACGCCCACACGGACCGCCGCGGTGCCGGAACCCTTGCTGGTTCGTCCAGAGCCTCAGAGGCGCGCTGTGCACGTTCGACGTCTCGACCAGGTCGTGGACGGCGAGGAAACCTTCGCGGCGCTCTACGGGGCGTCTGAGACCGCGTTCTGGCTGGACAGCGGGTCCGGCGGCCGGTTCTCCTTCATGGGAGACGCTTCGGGGCCTCTGGCGCGCGTCGCGCAGTACTCAGTGCCGGATCAGGAGCTCGTTGTCGATGGCGAGCGGCTGTCCTGCCCGTCCTTCTTCTCGTGGCTGGACGAGGACCTCGCGGCGTGGGGCGTTGAACAACCCGACGTGCCGTTCGGCTTCGCACTCGGTTGGGTCGGATACCTCGGCTACGAGTTGAAGGCGGAGTGCGGTGGCGACTTCGCACACCGCGCGGAACAACCAGACGCGTCGTTCGTCTTCGCGGACCGTGCCGTGGTCATCGATCACGTTGACGATTGCGTCTATTTGCTCTCGTTGACCGACGACTCCTGGTTCGACGACGTTTCCGCCGTCCTGGCGGATCTGAGGCATTTGGGTGAGCCTTCACGTCCGGTCGTGTCGGAGGTGACGCTGCGGCATCCACGCGCGCACTACCTCAAGTTGATCGGCGCATGCCAGGAAGCGATCACGGCGGGGGAGACGTACGAGGCGTGCCTGACGAACATGATGTCGTGCATGACGACGGGGGATGCCCCGTTCGACCCGTGGGACACTTATCGGCTGCTTCGTGCCGCAAATCCCGTTCCGTTCGGGGCGTTGCTGCGTTTCGGTGACCTGTCCGTGCTCAGCACGTCACCCGAACGATTTATCCGGGTCGACCGAGATGGCGTCGTGGAGTCATCGCCGATCAAGGGCACACGCCCGCGCGGTGTTGATGAGGCCGACGACGAGATGTTGCGCACAACGTTGGCCCGTTCGGTCAAGGACCGAGCGGAGAACCTGATGATCGTGGACCTCGTCCGCAACGATCTCGGCACGTGCGCGGAAGTGGGTTCGGTCGAGGTGACGCGGTTGTTCGACGTCGAGAGCTACGCGACCGTACACCAATTGGTGAGCACTGTGCGGGCGAGACTTCGGGCGGACAGTTCTGCTGTCCGATGTGTTCGAGCCGCGTTTCCCGGTGGTTCGATGACCGGTGCCCCGAAGATCCGGACCATGCAGATCCTTGATGGGTTGGAAGCCGGTCCACGTGGGGTGTACTCGGGAGCGCTCGGTTACTTCTCGCTCAACGGAGCCGCCGACTTCAGCATCGTCATCCGAACGCTCGTCGCGAACGGTGACCAGGTCAGTTTCGGCGTCGGCGGAGCTGTGATCTCGCTGTCTGCGCCTGACGAGGAATTCGAGGAGACCGCGGTGAAGGCGACAGCGGTGTTACGCCTGTTCGGAGCGGACTTTCCGGGTCGTTGATCCCACGTTCCGGGGATAGGTGTGAACGAACCGGTCTGTGTTCCATCCGGATGAGTCGGTACTTGGTTAACACGTCGGCCGGCGGCCCGGCCGACGTGTGGAAACCTCGCGTGTCCGCGCAGGTCAGGAGGCGTGCGCTTCCTGGAACTGCACGACCAGGTTCTGCGGAATGCGACCACGGTCCGAGATCTGGTGCCCCTGCGCGCGGGCCCAGTCACGAATGCGCTGCGCTTCGGCCTTGTCGGTGGCCTTCACCGTCGACTTGCCGGTGCCCTTGCGCTGCTTGCGGCCACCCGCACGACGGGCCTTGACGACGAAGTCCGCCAGCGACTCACGAAGCCGCTCCGCATTTCCCTTCGACAGGTCGATGGCGTACTCGACACCGTCAAGTGCGAAGGTCACGGTCTCGTCGGCTTCTCCGCCGTCGAGGTCGTCGATGAGTTGGACGACGGTCTGCTGTGCCACTGTTCCTCCGTTGGGTACTCACATAGCACGCGGATCCTCGACGTAACCACGTGCTTCGACAACACCATAGTCCAGATGACGAAAAACGGCGAACCTTTCGCCGCTAAAATGTGACCCAACCGCCCGGTCGGGTCATTTACCCGGTGAAACGACGGGGGTGTTATGGGTCCAAAATGTGCTGCTAGTCGTCTCACTTCGACCCGTTGCTGGGCTTGCTGGCCGCTTCACCATTCCCGCTGACGGAGCAGCGCCGGACATAACGCACCCCCATCCGGTGCAGGTATCCTCGACATACCCGCCAGGGGTAGGGAAGGTCAGGAGCCGATGCACGGGTACACCGCGGACAAGGACGCATACCTCAAGCGACTGCGCCGCATCGAGGGACAGATCCGCGGTCTCCAGCGCATGGTCGAGAACGACGAATACTGCATCGACGTCCTCACCCAGATCTCCGCGGCCACGAAGGCGTTGCAGGCGGTGTCGCTCGGCTTGCTCGACGAGCACCTCAAGCATTGTGTGGCGCAGGCAGCGGCGGAGGGCGGGCCGGTGGCCGAAGCGAAGCTGGCAGAGGCGTCGGCGGCCATCGGACGGCTGGTCAAGTCCTAGAGGGCCGGTGCTTAACCTCTTGGCCTGATCCGCTAGAGTTCACGTCGCTACGCCCCCGTAGCCCAATCGGCAGAGGCAGCGGACTCAAAATCCGTCCAGTGTGCGTTCGAGTCGCACCGGGGGCACGACCTTCGGGCGAGGTATGTCTGCGGAAAGCGCAGACCGTACCTCGCCCGTGGTGTTTTCTGGGGGCCGAGCCCCCAGACCCCAGCCGGGGCGCTGCGCCCCCGGACCCCCGCTTCGGGTCGTCGCTTCGCTCGACCCTCGCTTTGGGTCGTCGCTTCGCTCGACCCCTAGTTCGGGACTGGGCGTGATTCCACATTGGAATCGGGGGATTGCGGGTAAAGGTTCTTGAGATGCGTATTTGGTGCGCGCGGGTTCGGCCTGCCCGGAGATTGCGTGGATCGTCTGGAGTGGACGCACCTCGTGGTCCAGTGCGGCGCTGGCACGCCCAGGGTAGTTGATCAAGGCCGAACGGCGGAGTGAGCTGAGGGCTGTGGGGCGATACGGTCGTCAAAGTTTCAACGACCGCGTCGGGAGCCTTTGGTGGTCCGGAAGTCCTTGTCAGTTCTCATGGTTCTGCTCACGTGTGCGTGCACGGCGGAAAGTCCGGCGCCGCCTGCGCTCACGCGTGGGCCGGCGCGGCCGCCTACGTTGATCACCGATGTGCAGGAGAACGTGCCGCGGTTCGTGCGTGAGGTGGTCGACGGGCGCACGGTGCTGCTGGACAGCGGCGAGCGTGTCCGGATCTCGTTGCTCGCGCCGCCGGCGGAGTGCTGGGCGGCCGCGGCGATCGCGTTCGCGACGAAGACCTTGGTGGAGCGGCCGGTTCGGATGACGTCCGTCATTCCCGGCGAGGTCAATCTGTGGCTCGAGGACGGCACCGACTACGCGATGCTCGCCGTGCGCGAGGGTGTGTTGCGGGCGCAGGGTGCGGCGGGGGTGCTGGCCGAGGCGGAAGCTGCTGCGGCGCGCGAGAACCGTGGTCTGTGGGGACTTCCCTGCAACGGGCTGGACGTGGTGGCGACGACGGGCGCCACGTCTCCCAAACGCGTTCAGCCGCCGAAGCCGGTTGCGACGACGACCACCACCGCCGTTGTGGCGCCGCCGGTTGTGGTGACGACGGTGCCGCCACCTCCTCCACCTGCAGCGCCGCCGTGCACTGTCGCGTATCGGGTCAGCGGGCAGTGGCCGGGCGGGTTCCAGGGTGGCGTCACGATCAGGAACACCGGCAGCGCGGCGATCAACGGGTGGACGTTGCAGTGGTCCTTCGGCGACGGTCAGACCGTGAACCAGATGTGGAACGCGTCGTCGTCGCAGCGTGGTGCGAGGGTCAGTGCGACCAACGTGTTCTACACGGCGACGATCGCGCCGGGGCGTGAAGTGTCGATCGGGTTCCTCGGGTCGTACCGCGACAAGAACACCTCTCCCGCGTCGTTCACGCTCAACGGGACGACCTGCGCGAAGAGTTGACTGTTGGTCCTGGCGGTCGACCATGGCAAGATAAATTAGTAATTAACTATTGATTGATCATGTCAGGGACGAACCGTGCAGGTCACAAGGGTTGTGCCGCTGGACGTCGAGGTCGATCACGCCCTCGGCGGACGGTGGACATCGCTGCGCACAGCCCAACGCGAGTGGCTGTGGCGTCGTACTGATCCCGCGCGGTCGGACGTCGGGCCGGGCGATCCGTTCGTGGACGCGGGTGGGCTGGAGGAGTGCGTCCCGACCGTCCGCGGTACTCCTGATCACGGCGATGCCTGGAGCAGGCCGTGGCACGAATCCGGTGTGGACTGCCCGGATTTCAAGCTCCGCCGAAGCGTCGGCTCGCAGGACGGTGCTGTTGTCGCGGACTACGAACTGACGGCAGAGCCCGGCTACCGGTTCGTGTGGGCCGCGCACGCGCTGCTCGACGTCAGCGAAGCCGGTCGGTTGGTCGCACCAGCTGGCACACCGGTGTTGATCACGGATCCGGTGCCGGTGTCGCGCGAGTGGCCAGCGGGTCTGGACCTGCTCGGGCCCGACGACGGGTCGGCGGTCGGGGCGGTGGTGGAACACGGCGAGATCCGTGTGGTCGATGGAGATCATCAGCTCGATCTGCGCGTCGAGTGCGCCGACCAACCCGCCTCCATCGCGTTGTGGCGCAACCTGCGCGGGTGGCCGGAAGACGATCCGTATCGCAGCATCGGCGTGGAACCCATGCTCGGCCGCACTTTCGACCGCGATGACACCACTCGTCCGGTCGCGGTCGTTCCTGCTTCGGGAACTGTGCGGTGGCGCCTGACTCTCACCGCACACGAGGAAGGAACGGTATGACGGACGTGCTTACCCTGGGCGAGACCATGGGTGCGTTCCGCGCCGCCGGACCGTTCCGGCTCGGTGGTACCGCGGAACTGACCATCGCCGGCGCCGAGTCCAACGTGGCCATCGGCGTCGCTCGACTGGGCCACGCCGCGCGCTGGTGCGGTGTGACGGGCGAGGACGAGATCGGCGCGCTCGTCCGGCGCACGCTGCTGGCGGAACAGGTCGACGTCAGCGCCGCGAGGGTCGCGTCGACGAGGACCGGGCTGATCCTCTTCGAACCGCGGACCGCCGACATCACTCGAGTTCTGTACTACCGCAGTGGATCCGCGGGCTCGCTGTTGTCCACGGAGGACGTTCGACGGGCGTTCGACACCGGTGTGCCGCGAGTCGTGCACGTCACCGGCATCACCTGCGCGTTGAGCGACACGGCGCTGGCGGCCGTCACCGAGGCGATCCGGCTCGGCCACGAAGCGGGTAGCACGGTCAGCTTCGACGTCAACTTCCGCGCGAAGCTCTGGTCGCCGGACGAAGCGGCCAGGGCGATCCGGCCGTTGCTGAAGCAGGTGGACGTGCTGATCGCCTCCGATGACGAGCTGCCGATCACCGGTGATGATCACGACATCCCCGAGGTCGTCGTCAAACACGGCGCGAACGGTGCCACCGCCCGTACTTCGGAAGGTGAGTGGAAAGCGCGGGCCCACGAGGTCACGGCCGTCGACACCACGGGCGCGGGTGACGCGTTCGTGGCCGGATACCTCTCGGGCCTGCTGGACGGACTGGCCCCGGCCGAACGTCTGCGGCGCGGCAACGCCGTGGCCGCGTTCGCCGTGGCGACCCCCGGCGACTGGCAGGGACTGCCCACCCGCACCGACCTGGAACTGCTGGACCTGCAATCAGGGAGCACCGTCCGATGACGTTGACGCAGTGGAACTTCGAACAGCTCGAACTCGGCGAAGGCGCCCGCTGGATCAACGGCGAACTCGTCGTGGTCGACCTCCTGGCCGGCCGCGTGCTGGAAACCTCCGGCGATGTTCCCGCCCCGTTCAAGGAGATCGCGAAGCTCCCGGTCCCCGTCGGCGCCGTCGCGCCCGTGCGGGGCAGCGACAGGTTGATGGCCGCGTTCGGCACCGGCGCCGGACTGCTCGGTGGCCCCGCGCAGGAGAACTTCGCCGGCGACGGCATGCGGGTGAACGACGCCGTGGCCGATCCAGAAGGCCGGTTCTGGGTGACGACGATGGCCTACGACACCGAACCCGGCACCGGCGCTCTGCACCTGTTCGGCTCGCCCTCTCCCGTCCTCAAAGGACTGACGATCCCGAACGGGCCGGCGTTCTCCCACGACGGCAGGCTCATGTACCTCGCTGACAGCGCACGCGGCGTGGTCCACCGGTTCGACGTGGGCCTCGACGGCGAACTGGGTGCGCGCCGCGTCTTCCTGCACACCCCGAACCAGACCCCGGACGGCATGACCACCGACGTGGCGGGCAACGTGTGGATCGCCTTCTGGGGCTCGTCGGTCGTTCGCCGCTATGGTCCGGACGGCAGGCTGGACCGGGAGGTTCGTCTTCCCGCCCGGCAGCCCACGAGCGTCTGCCTCGGCGGGCCGGACATGGGCCGGCTGTTCATCACCACCGCCAAACACGGCCTGCGCCGCCCATCGCTGCACGACGGCGCGTTGTTCGCCGTCGACGTCAACATCCCCGGCCGCCCGGCGGACGAGTACCTGCCTGCTGTGGGCTGATCTGCCGACAGCAGAGAAAGAGGCGGGCGGCCCCGTCGAGTCGGCATCGTCAGGGGCATGGCAGACAACGAGAAGCTGTTCAGCGCTGGGCTGAGGGAACGGTTCTTGAGTCAGCGAGTGCTGATTCTCGACGGCGCCCTCGACGACGACAACGGAACGGTGCTGGCGACCCAGATGCTGTCGCTGGCGGGGGAGGATCCGCAGCGGGACATCGCGCTGTGGATCAATTCTCCCGGCGGCTCGGTGCCTTCGATGCTGGCGATCCGGGACGTCATGCGGCTGGTGCCGTGCGACGTGGCGACGCTGGCGCTGGGACTGGCGTGCAGTGCGGGACAGTTCCTGCTGTCCGCGGGAACCCCGGGCAAGCGGTTCGCGTTGCCGCACGCGCGGATCCTCATGCACCAGGGGAGTTCGGGGATCGGTGGCTCGGCCGTCGAGGTCGAGGTGCAGGCGGACGACCTGCGGCACACCAGGGACACCGTGCTCGGGCTGATCGCGGAGGACACCGGGCAGCCGTTCGACCGGATCTTCACCGACTCGCTGCACGACCGTTGGTTCACCACGGATCAGGCGCGTGAGTACGGGTTCATCGACCACGTCGTCAGCAATCTCGGGCAGGTCGTGCCCGTGCGCAACCACAGGCTTGGACTGCACTCGGGAGCTGCCGCATGAGCACTTACACGATTCCCAACGTCATCACGCGGGACGCACGTGGCGAGCGCGTCATGGACGTGTACTCGCACCTGCTGTCCGAGCGGATCGTCTACCTCGGCACCGGGATCGACTCCGGCGTCGCCAACGCGTTGATCGCCCAGCTGCTGCACCTCGAGGCGGACAACCCGGATCTGGAGATCAGCCTCTACATCAACTGCGAGGGTGGCGACCCTGCGGCGATGCTCGCGCTGTACGACACCATGCGCTACATCGAGGCGCCGGTGGCGACGACGTGCGTCGGGCAGGCCGTGGCGGCCGGGGCCGTGCTGCTGGCCGCGGGTGCGGAAGGGCGCAGGGCCGTGCTGCCCCACTCCAGGGTCGTGCTGCACCAGCCCGCGGCGCAGGGGCGCGGCACGATCCCGGACCTGATCCTCGCGGCCGACGAGGTGGTCCGGGTGCGCACGCAGCTGGAGGAGATCCTGGCCCGGCACACCGGCCGGAGCGTGCCGGAACTGCGGCACGACACCGACCGCGACCGGGTGTTCGACGCGCTGGGCGCCGTCGAGTACGGCTTGGCCGACCGAGTGCTCGAACGCCGCGGCTAGGCCACCAGCGAGAAAGCCATGGCGACCGGGCCGGACGGACGGCCGACGGGGCGCGAGGTGTGGAACTGGGTGCGGGCGCGCTGGAAGTGGCGAACCTGGCCGGCGATGCTGATCAACAGGTCGGCCAGGTCCACGCCCAGTGCCCCGGTGACAGCGGCGATCATCTCGCTCGACGGTTCCTTGCGGCCGCGTTCGATCTCGGACAGGTACTGCACCGAGATGCCTGCCCTCTCGGCGACGTCGACCAGGCGGTCGCCGCGCGCCTCTCTGGTCTCGCGCAGCTTCCGGCCCAGGGCCTCGCGCCACAACGGCTCCGGAAGCTCGGGAGTGCGGTTGAAGTCCAGGATCTCGGCCATGTGGTCATGGTGACAGCACCGCGACCACCGCAAAGGGGCGTTCTGCTAGGAGCAGAAAGACGACCCTAAAACGGCCCAAAGGTGGCCGAAAGAGCGCTGAGCAGGCTGTTCCCCGCAAGGCAACGACCACCAAGGGGAGACAACAGCATGAGAATGCTCATCGGTCTGGGTGCCGCCACCCTCGCCGCGATCGCGATGCCCGCGGTTGCGCACGCACAGCCGCACACCACGGCGTACGTGCAGAACCACGTGCTGATCGTCGAGGCCGAGGCCGGCAAGACGAACAACATCACCGTCGGCCTGGACCCGGTGAACCACCGGCTCACCGTCACCGACTCCGGCGACCTGCTGGCCGTCGGCGCGGGCTGCACGCTGGGTGGCGCGAACGCCAACTGCGTCTACGAGTCCGGCGCCACGAAGCTGATCACGTCGATCCAGGTCAAGGCGAACGACCTCAACGACCGCATCAACATCGCGTACGACAACACCAACGCCGACGCGATGCCCGCCCACGTGTACGGCGAGGCGGGCAACGACGTCATCGAGACCCGCGCCAAGGGCACGATCAGCGGCGGCGACGGTGTCGACCACCTGCGGCCGAAGCGCGGTGGCGTCAACGTGTACGGCGGCACCGGCGTGGACCGGGTCGACTACAGCGTCGGCAGCGCGCTGCACCCGAACTCGGGTGTCTCGGTGACCATCGGCTCCGGCACCGACGACGGCTACGACATGCTGGCGCTCAAGGACTACGTCGCGGGAGACGTCGAGAACCTGACCGGCACCAACTTCGTCGACCACCTGGTCGGCAACGGGCTGGCCAACAGCATCGCGGCCCTCAACGGCAACGACCTCATCTGGGGCGCGGCCGGCAACGACACGCTCAACGGCGGTCTCGGGGTCGACACCTGCCTCGACGCTGAGGACGGCGACGTCCTGGTCAGCTGCCCCTGATCAGGGGTCAACAGCGACCTTAAGACCGCTTTAAGCGAGCGCGGCATCCTTCGGGTCCGCGGGCTGAGAGAGCCCGCGGACCCGAAGGGGGATGGAACGTGAAGGTGATGAGCACCGGCCTGCTCGTGCTGAGCTTGACCAGCCCGGCTGTGGCACACGCCGCGACTGGTGAGGTCGTGGCGGTGCAGGCCATCAGCCCGGCGAACTCGGTGGGCAAGACCGTCTCGGTCAGCTGCCCGAGCGGGACGAAGGTCGTCGGCACCGGCGGTTCGGTGACCGGGGAACGGACCACGATCACGCGGATGCGGCCGAGCGCGGACCTCACCAGCGTGGAGGTCACGGCGGTCGAGCACGGCGCGGGGACCGTGCAGCCGTGGCTGGTGAAGGTGCGGGCGAACTGCGCGCCCGGCGACGTCACGCTGGTGTCCAAGAGCGACACGAAGAACGTCGAGGCGACCTGCCCCGCCGGTCAGAAGTCGCTCGGCGTCGCGGGGGAGACCGACGGCGTGCACCTGACCAAGCTCGCGCCCAAGAACAACCTCAAGGGCGCGTTGGTCGAGGCACCTGACGACGCGACCGTGACGGCGCACGCGATCTGCGGTACCCGGCCGGGGCTGGTCCTGCGCGGCGGCAGCCCCTCGGTCGTGATGACCAAGACCGCGTCGAAGTCCGTTGCGTGCCAGGGAGACGAGCAGCCCGTCAGCGCCGGTGGTGCGGTCGCCGGCGCGATCATCGACGACGTCGTCCCGGACGGCCCCGGCGCGACCGTCACCGGTGAGGCGACGGACGCGCAGGGCCAGGCCATCCGGTGGTCGATCACGCCCTACGTCGTGTGCTCGCAGTAAATGGCCGCGGATCCACTTCGATGTCGCGCATCCGCGTGACGTAGGTCTGGTAGCACCTCCGAGCCTCGCCATGGCTCCCTGCGGCGGCGAGGACGCGCACCAGCATCAGGTGCGCCGGCTCGTCGTACGGGTCGCGTTCCAGTACGCGCAGGCAGTACCTGCTCGCCAGCGCGTACTCCCCACCGGACTCGGCCCGTGCGGCGAGCACCGCCACCACCTGCAGGTAGATCAACCGGGCTTCCTCGCGCAGGCGGGCCGCCCAGTCCTCGTACGGATCCTCCTCCAGGAAGTCACCGTGGTACGCGGACTCGGCGGCCGCCAGCAGTGACTGCGCCTCCGACGAATTCCGTTGTGCCGCAGCGAGTCCGGCCCGTGCGTCGGCGAGGAACGCGACCACGTCGACGGGCAGCACGTCCGGGTCGAGCCGGATCGCGTCACCCTCGGCGACGATTCCCGTGCCGGCTCTCAACACGCTGCGGGCCGTCGACAACGCCACCGCCAGCCGGTTCGCGACCTTCTCCGGTTCCTCGTCCGGCCACAGCAGGTTTCCCAGGCCCTCCCGGGTGATCGGCCTGCCGCGCCGGGCGATCAGGATCTTCACCAGGTCCCTGGCCTTGCGCGACTGCCAGGCGGCGGGCGGCAGCGGTTCACCGTCGCGCAGCACCCGGAACCCGCCCAGCGTCTGGATGAACAACGCGGGCCTGCTCGCCTTCCGGCACGTCTCGGCCACCGCTGCGGCCGCCTCGGCGAGCACCCGCGCACCGAGGTCCGCGGCCTGTTGCCGGGCCTCCGCGGCGAGTCGCTCGCCCGCGGCACCACCGATCAGCATCGCCTGCGCCGTGCGCACCCTGATCTCACCGAGCGGGTTGCCGATCTCGCGCCACAACGTCAGCGCCTGGTCGAGCAGCACCGGGTCGCGTTCCAGCACTCCCCGCAACCGCAACGCCCGCGCGAACCCGGCCCGGTCACCTCGCCGGGTCGCGATCTCCATCGCCTCCTGGCACAGGCCCTTGTCGTGGTCGAGCCACCCCAGCACGAGCAACGCCGCCACGCTCTCGCCCAGCTCCAACGCCTTGCGGGCGTGCTCCCGCGCCAGGTCGGGGTCGTCGTCGGAGAACAGCTCGGCCAGCCCGACGTGCGCCAGCACCAGGTGCGGCACGGTGTTCTTGGCCGATGCGAGCCGCAACGCCTCGTGCAGCGCGAATCCCGCCAGCGCGCGGTCGCCCCGCAGTCGGTGCACCTCGCCCAGGTAGACCAGCGGTGCCGCCGCGAGCCAGCTGCCCGCCTGGTCGAACACCTGTTGCGCGGCGTGGAAGTCCGCCGCCGCCTCGTCCAACCGGCCCAGCCCGAGCAACGCCTCGCCGCGGTTGTGCAGCCCGATCGCCCGGTACGTGGCGAAACCGGTGACGTCCGCGAGCGGGAGCATCTCCTCGATCTCCTGCAACGCCGCCCGGTGCTCACCCGCCTCCACGTGGTGCGAAGCCCGGTTCGAGCGGATGCGGATGGCACCGAGCACGTCGCCGGCTTTCTGCGCGTGGTCGAGCGCGATGTCGTAGTGCTCGGTCAGCTCGTCGCGTTTCCCTTGCGCCGCAGCGACCATCGCGAGCACGGTGTGCGCGGTGCCGATCGCGCTGTCGTTCGTCGCGGTCTTCAGGGCTTCGTTCGCCTTGTCAGACGCGGCTTCGAGGTTGCCCAACGCCCAGTGCGCGCTGGCAGCCGTGCTCAGCAGCATCGACTCCGCCGTGGGATCGGAACCGTCCGGAACGTATTCATCGCAGATCTGCAAAGCGTCCTGCGGTCCGCCGCGCAAATGCTGGATCCACGCCATGCGCCACGCCAGTTCCGCCGTGAGCCCGTCCTCAGTGGCCTGGGTGAACCGGTCGGCCGCCTGCAACCACTCACCGCGCAACTGATGTGCGACCCCTTCGAGCTGCCACACCTCAGCCGTGCGTTGTTCCTCCGGAACCAGTGCCGTCGCGGTGAGCACGGCGTCCGCGCCACCCGTCCGCAGCACGTCGTCGAGCAGAGCCGTGACTCCGGGCCAATCCTGCAGCGCGGCAAGGGAATCGACCGCGCGCACGTACTCACCGCGTGACGTGAACCAGCGCGCCGCCTCCGCGTGCACGCCGACAGCGGGTTCGAGGAACTCCCGCGCCAACGGCACCAAAGCGAACCAGCCCGGTTCCGCGCGGACGTGTTCGACGAACAGACCGCGCCGGGCGAGGTCGTGCAGAATCGCCGAGGCCTCGGAATGCCCCAGCCGCACCAGAAGATCGGACGTGAATCGATCGAACGCGGCCGCGGCCCTGAGCAGCTCACGCGTCTGTTCCGGTTCCCTGCCCACCACTTCGTCGACCAGATCGCCGAGTTCCTCCACCGTGCCCGTCTCGGCGACCAAACGCACCGCGATCGGCCACCCGCCGGTGACGTCGTGCACGTCGTGACCAGCGACCACAGTGGTCTCCTCGGCCGTGAACGCCAGCTGGGCCGCGTTGATCTCGGTCAGGTCCCCGTCGACCTTCAGCCGCCGCAAGGAGAACGGCGGCAGCGAACGTCCGGAGAGAACCATCCTGGCACTCGGCGGCAGCTGCAGGCAGAGGGCCTCCAGCAGCCGAACGGCCGGATCTCCCGGTCTGAGCACCTGTATGTCGTCCAGGACGACCAGCACGTCCTCTGGCCAGGCGTCGGCCAGCAGCCCCGCGATGGCGTGCGCCCGCCCTGCTTCGTCCTCACCGGACAGTGCCGGGACACTGGTCCAGTTGGCAGACAAGGCGATGGCCATCGGCTGCAACAGCCGATGGCCTTCCTGGCAGGTGTGCCACACGACCGGACGGTCGGTGTCTGCTTGCATCAACAGCGTCGTTTTGCCGTAACCGGCGGGTGCGACGAGAGTCGTGAGCCTCGTCGTGCAGAGCAGCCCCTCTAGCCGGGGCCGCCGGATCACCGTTGTCCTCCCACGACCCAAGATCGTCGCGCACGCCGTTGCGTTACACCAAAGTTTCGACTTTCTTCCTGCGCAATCGGACTACGACCGCCACGGCCAGCAGCACCACGAGGATGCTGTACGCGATCGCCGCGAACGGACTGGTGACCAACGCGCTCAGAGATCCCTCGCTGATCTGCAACGTGCGCCGGACCTGCTCCTCCGCCATCGGCCCGAGGATCAGCCCGACCACCAGCGGCGCGACCGGATATCCGTGCCGCCGCATGAAGAACCCGGCCACACCGATGATCAGCAGCACGATCAGGTCGTCCACCACGAAGTTCACCGCGTAGGTGCCCAGCGCCGCGAACAGCAGGATGCCGGCGTAGAGGTACGGCCGCGGAATCTGCAGCACCTTCACCCACATCTTCACCAGCGGCAGGTTCAGCACGAGCAGCATCACGTTGCCGATGTACAGCGACGCGATCAGCGCCCACACCATCGCCGAGTTGTTGGTGAACAGCAGTGGTCCCGGCTGGATGCCGTAGCTCTGGAACGCCGCCACGATCACCGCGGCCGTCGCCGACGTCGGCAGGCCCAGCGTCAGCAGCGGCACCAGAACACCCGCCGCGGCAGCGTTGTTGGCCGCCTCGGGACCTGCCACGCCCTCGATCGCGCCGTGCCCGAACTCCTCCGGCTTCTTCGAGAGCTTCTTCTCCGCCGCGTAGGACAGGAACGTCGACACGTCCGCGCCACCCGCGGGGACGGTGCCGATCGGGAACCCGATGAACGTGCCGCGCAGCCACGGTTTCCAGGAGCGTGCCCAGAACTCGCGGGTCATCCACTTGCCGCCGACCGGGATCACCTCGATCGGCCCGTGCCGCAGCCGCGACGCCACGTACAGCGCCTCGCCGACCGCGAACACACCGACCGCCACCACGACCACGTCGATGCCGTCGGCCAGCGTCGACACCCCGAGGGTGAACCGCTGCTGGCCCGACAGTGTGTCCGTGCCGATCAGGCCGATGAACAGGCCGAGCCCCAACGACGCGAGCCCGCGCACCGGAGACGACCCGAGCAGTGCCGCCACGGTCGTGAACGCCACCACCATCAGCGCCACGTAGTCGGCCGGACCGAGCGTCACCGCGATGTCCGCGATGGTCGGCGCCAGCAGCGTCAGCAGCACCGTGGCGATCGTGCCCGCCACGAACGACCCGATCGCCGCCGTCGCCAACGCCGCCGCGCCACGTCCGGCGCGCGCCATTTTGTTGCCCTCTAAGGCAGTCACGATCGACGCGGACTCACCCGGCGTGTTGAGCAGGATCGACGTCGTCGATCCGCCGTACATGCCGCCGTAGTAGATGCCCGCGAAGATGATCAGCGCCGCCGTCGGGTCCAGCGTGTAGGTCAACGGCAGCAGCAACGCCACCGTCATCGCCGGTCCGATGCCCGGCAGCACGCCGACGGCCGTGCCGAGCGTGACGCCCAGCAGCGCGTACAGCAGGTAGGCGGGCTGCGCGGCGGTCGCGAAACCCTCCAGCAGAGCGGTGATGCTATCCATCGAGGAACGGCACCCCTTCGAAGATCCCGGCGGGCAGCGAGAGGCCCAGTCCGTACGCGAACACCACCTGCACGACCAGTGCCAGTGCTACCGCGATCGGCAGCGCACGCCACCAGACCGCGCCGAGCGTCCACGCCGCGCCGAAGAACAGCACGGTCGCCGCGACCGGCCAGCCGACCAGGTCGATCAGCACCAGATGGGCGATGAGCACGGCCACCAGCTTGCCCACGGTGACCCAGTCGGTGCGGCTGTCGACGGCGACGTCCTCGCTCTCCTCCGCCTGGCCGAGCTTGCCGCGGGCCGTGGCGATGATCGCCGCCACGCCCGTCGCGACGAGGAGAACCCCTACGGCGTAAGGGAAAGCACGCGGCCCGACCGCGTTGTCCGCACGCGCGGCGATCGTGGTCGCGTCGAGGAGGGTGAAGACCCCGATCGCCGCGACCAGACCGCCGAACACGTACTCCTCGACTTTTGCCGAGACCTTTCCTGAAATCACTTCACGAGCCCGATGTTCTGCAGCGCCGGGCGGATGCGGCCGACCTCCTTGTTCAGGAACGTGGAGAACTCGCTGCCGCTGAGGAACGTGTCGGTCCAGCCCTTCTTGGACAGCTCTTCCTTCCACTGCGGGCTCGCGTGCATGTCGGTGACGAGCTTGGTCAGCCGGTCCTTGGCCTCCGGCGTGATCCCGCCCGGCGCCACGACCCCGCGCCAGTTCGTGAGCTCGACGCCCAGGTTCAGCTCCTTGAAGGTCGGCACCTTCAGCGTCGGGTCCTGGTTGGGCCCGGACGTGCCGAGCGCGCGCAGCTTGCCCGCCTTGATCTGTTCGCGGTACTCGCCGATGCCGGAGATGCCCGCGTCGACCTTCTTGCCCAGCAACGCGGCCAGCGACTCGCCACCGCCCGAGTAGGGCACGTAGTTCAGCTTGTCCGGGGAGATGTCCTTCGCCTTGAGCAGCAGCCCGGCGAGGATGTGGTCGGTGCCGCCGGCCGAGCCGCCGGTGATCGACACGCCCTTGCCCTTCTCCGCGACGGCCGCCAGCAGGTCGTCGACCGACTTGAGCGGCGAGTCGGCGGGCACCACCAGCACCTCGTCCTCGGCGGTCAGCCGGGCGATCGGGGTGGTGTCCTCCAGCCGGGCCGTGGACGCGTTGGTCTCCACCGCGCCGACCATGACCAGGCCGGTGATCATCAGGTACGAGGTGGACCGCTCGTTCGCGAGCTTCTGCAGCCCGACCGTGCCTCCCGCGCCGCCCACGTTGCTGACCTGCACGGATCCGGCGAGCTTCGCCCCGGACACGGCCGCGGACATGGCGCGCGCCGTCTGGTCCCAGCCGCCGCCGGGGTCGGCCGGCGCCATGATCTCCAGCTTGCCGATGGCGTCACCGCCGCCGGAGCTCTTCGCCGCCTGACCGCATCCCGCGAGCACCAGTCCGACCGCGGTCAACGCGACCGCTCGTCTCCAGCCTGCACCCATCGAGCCCACTCCTCAGCTTCGTTGCCGGACGTTGGGCGGGAACGCTAGGTATGACGGCTGCGTAAACGTGTGCATCGGTCGTAAAAGACGTATTGGTCGTTTAGTTCGTGACGCGGTTCACACTGGTTGCGCAAGAATGCACTCCATGTTTCGCCGGTCCCTCTCGCTGGGCGTGTCGCTCCTGGTGTTGCAGGCGGTCATCGTGCTGATGACGACCTGTGCCGCCGGGCTGCTCGCTGCCAAGTTGCAGAGCGACCGCATCCGCGAGGCGTACAAGGACCGGATGCTGTCCGTGGCGGAGAGCGTCGCCCAGCTGCCGACCGTCGTGCAGGCGTTCGACTCACCACAACCGTCGGTGATCATCCAGCCGCTGGCAGAACTGATCCGCAAGGCCTCGCAGGTCACGTACGTCGTGGTCACCGATCGCAACGGCGTCCGGTACGCCCACCCCGATCCCAAACGCATCGGCGAACGCGTCTCCACCGACCCGAGCACGCCGCTGTCCGGTGAGGTGTTCGTCGGCACCGAGACCGGCACGCTCGGCACGTCTCTTCGGGCGAAGGTGCCGGTGCGCGCGGCCGACGGGCGGATCATCGGGATGGCCTCGGTCGGCATCCTGGAGAGCCAGCTGTCCGACGACCTCGCCGAGGACCTGCCGCAGCTGATCGGATGGCTCGCGGCGGCCGCACTGGTCGGGGTGCTCGGCGCGGCACTGGTCACGGAACTGGTCCGGCGCCGCACGTTCCGGCTCGAGCCGGCCGAGATCGCGCAGCTGCTGGAGACCAGGGACGCGATGCTGCACGGCATCCGCGAGGGCGTGGTGGCCGTGGACGACCGCCAGCGGCTGGCGCTGGTCAACGACGAGGCGATGCGGTTGCTCGGCCTCACCGACGACCCCACCGGCCAGCCGGCGGAGGAAGTCCTCGACGACGGGCTGCTGGACCTGGCGCGGTCGGTGGACGACGTGGCGGACCGGCTCGTGCTGGCCGGGGAACGGGTGCTGGTCGCGAACCGCATGACGGCGAAGACACACGACCGTGCCGTCGGTGTCGTGCTGACGTTGCGCGATCGCACCGAGTTGCACGACGCGTTGCGCGAACTGGACGGCCAACGGACCGTCACCGAGGTGCTGCGCGCGCAGGCCCACGAGTTCTCCAACCACCTGCACGTCATCGGTGGGCTGCTGGATCTGGAGCGGCAGTCCGACGCGGTCGCCTACATCGAACGGGTCGGTGGCGCCGGCTCGCTCACCGCGGACATCATCGACGGTGCGAACGCGGACCCGGCGCTGGCGGCGTTGCTGCTGGCCAAGTCCTCCACCGCGCACGAACGCGGCGTGGAGCTGCGGCTGGATCCGGAGAGCTCGGTGGACATCCGCGCGGGCGACGACGCGTTGACCGTGCTGGGCAACCTGCTCGACAACGCGGTGGACGCGGTGGAGACCGGAGGCGTGGTGCGCGTGCTGGTGCGCTCGTCGGTCACGGGAGTGCGGGTCGTGGTGGACGACGACGGTCCAGGTGTGGCTGAGTCACAACGTGGTCGCATCTTCGACCTGGGCGTGAGTTCGAAGGATGTAATGGGAGCGCACGGCCGGGGGATAGGACTCGCATTGGTGTCGAGGGTGGTCACCCGGCGCAGCGGCCGGGTGGCGATCACCGACTCGGAGCTCGGCGGCGCGTCGTTCGACGTGTGGCTGCCGGAAACGGGGAACCGATGAGCGTGCGGACGCTGGTCGTCGACGACGACTTCGCCGTAGCCGCGATCCACCGGGGCTTCCTGGAGGCGATGCCCGAGTTCGAGGTGGTCGGGGAAGCCCACCGCGGCGGCGAGGCGTTGCGTGCCGTGGAGTCGCTGCGGCCGGACCTGGTGTTGCTGGACATCCACCTGCCCGACATGTCCGGGCTCGAGGTGCTGGCCCGGTTGCGCGCCCGCAACGGGCCGCCGGTCGACGTCATCGCGGTCACGGCCGCGCGCGAACGGGAGACCGTGCGGCAGGCCATGTCCAGGGGCGTCGACAACTACCTGGTGAAGCCGTTCACGCGGACGGCGTTCCTGGACCGGATGCGGGAGTACCTGGCCCAGCGCATCGAGGTGCAACGGCTGGGGCAGGTGCTGGACCAGGACGAGGTCGACCAGCTGATGCACCACCGGCCACGTGCTTTGGTGATGCCCAAGGGATTGTCGGCCGTGACGTTGCGGCTGGTGACGGATGCCTTGCGGGACAGCGAAAGCGATCTGTCCGCGCAGGAGGTGGGCGAGCGGGCCGGGATGTCACGCGTGAGCGCGCGCCGTTATCTGGAGCACCTCGTGACGATCGGAAAGGCCGAGGTGCAACCGCGGTACGGCATGGCGAACCGGCCCGCGCACGGTTACCGGCTGACCTGAGCGTCCCAGTCGATGCGGTAGTTCTGGTCCTTGGTGAACGCCTTGGCCCCGAAGGCCTTCATCACGATCGGCATCAGCAACCGGGTCAGGAAGCCCATCTCCCGCTTGTCGCTGTTCGTCCTGGCTGCCCGTGCCGCGATCCGTTCGACCCGAGGGCGCCGCAACCGTTCGTAGGTCGTGAATGCCTCGGTGATGTCCGGGATGTCCCGCAGGCACTGGGCCAGCTGCACCGCCGACTCGGCCGCCAGCGACGCACCCTGGCCGGAACTGGCGCTCGGCGCGTGGGCGGAGTCGCCGACCAGGACCATCCGGTCGCGGTACCAGTGCGGCACGCTCGGCATGATCTCCAGCGGGCCCACGCCGACCAGTTCCCGGCTGTGCGCGAGGAGTTGCTTCGCGGGCATGTCGTCGCCGTAGGCCTCGCGCAGCCGTGCCAGCCAGGTCTCGGACGGCACCGCGTTCACCTCGGCCGGGGTCATCGGCTTGTCGACCGCGAGGTTGTTGAACCAGGCGATGGTGCCGTCGGGCTGTTCCCAGTAGCCGAGGAACGAGCTGCCGAACACGAAGTACATCGTCTCCTGGTCGCCGTGCACACCGCTGTTCTCGGCGTACGAACCGAACCCGAGCAGGCCGACGTACTCCGGTTCGGGCGCGTCCGGATCGATGATCTTGCGGACCGCCGACCGGATGCCGTCGGCGCCGATCAGCACGTCGCCCGACTCGCTGGTGCCGTCGGAGAACGTTGCGGTGACACCGTCCTCGCGGCTTTCGACGTCCACGAGCCGCTTGCCGTACTCGACCTTGACCTGTTGTGCCACCGTCAGCTCGCGCAACCGTTGGTAGAGCTCGGCGCGCGTCACGACACGGCTCAGCTCACCGGTGATGCGGCCCAGCGTGCGCCCTTTGGCGTCGGACATCACCATGTGCCGCAAGGGTTCGCCGAAGTCGGATGCCAGGCCGACGAGCTTCAGCGCCGCCAGTCCGTTGGGTGCCACGGACAACATGCCGCCGACGCCGTCCGCGGTCGTGTCGTAGGCCTCGAAGACCACCGAGTCGATCCCGGCCTTCTGCAGGGCGAGCGCGGTGACCGGTCCCGCGATGCCGCCCCCGATGACTAACGCTTTCATTTGTCCCTCCCGAAAATCTCGTGCCACCGGCGCTGGTAGTCGGCCTGTGACAGTTCCCCCGTGAGCTTCTCGACCAGCCGCAGTTCGGCCTCCAGCACCGAGAGCCGGTAGTCCTCCTCGACGAGGAAGATCCACTCGACCCCGTCGCCGGTGGCCTTGGCGACCATCGCGCGCGTCTCGTCGATGGTCTTGGTGAGCGCCTCGGCGCGGGTGCGGAGCAGTTCCACGGTCTCCGCCGGGTCCAGCACCGAGATCAGTGACAGCGCCACACCGAACTGCGGGTACTCGTGGACCGGGTCGCGGACGAGTTCGCGCATCCAGTCGTACAGCTCGTCACGCCCGGTGTCGGTCAACGCGTAGACCGTGCGTTCAGGCCGTTGGGTGTCCTTGACGGTCTCCTGCTCGGTGACGAAACCGGCCTTCAACAGCTGCTCGAAGACCATGTAGAGCGACCCGCGGTTGTACTTGATGTCGCGGTCCTTGCCCGTCTCCTTGAGCTGTTTGCCCAGCTCATAGGGATGCTGCGGGCCCATCACGAGAAACGCCAGCACAGCCAGGGCCAGCGGGTTCGACACCTTGCGGCGCACTGCGACCTCCTTGGTCGGTATCAACTATCCGATGCTGACTAGTTGATGTCAACTATTTGATTGATTGGTCTATACCTCGTATTGACCGGGATCTGTCCCGGTTCCAGACTTGGTGGTACAGGCCGCCTCCCTGCAAGGAGGTTCGGCATGCGCAGAACCCTCTCCGGAAAGATCTTTCCCCAGCTGGCGGCCCTGGTCACTCTCGCGGGTCTCGTGGTCGTCTCGCTGGTCAGCCCGAACGCGTCCCTGGCCGCAGGTCACGAGGACTGCCGGCCCGACGGCCTGTACCGCACGCCCGGCGTCGACACCCCGTACTGCACCGTCTACGACACCGCCGGTCGCGAGAAGATGGGCGACAAGACCCGCCGCGTGATCGGGTACTTCACCAACTGGCGCACGGGTAAGAACGGCGCGCCCGCGTACCTGGCGAGCAACATCCCGTGGACCAAGGTCACCCACGTCAACTACGCGTTCGCGGGCATCGGCACGGACAACCGGATCTCGGTGGGCCCCGCGGGTGCGAACAACGCCTCGACCGGCATGGAGTGGCCGGGAGTTCCTGGTGCGGAAATGGACCCGGCGTTGTCCTACAAGGGGCACTTCAACCTGCTGACCAAGTACAAGAAGCAATACCCGAACGTCAAAACGCTGATCTCGATCGGCGGCTGGGCCGAGTCGGGCGGGATCTTGAACCCGGACGGCACCCGCACCGCCACGGGTGGCTTCTACAAGCTCGCGCAGTCGCAGGCGTCGATCAACACGTTCGCCGACTCGGTCGTGGCTTTCCTGCGGCAGTACGGGTTCAACGGCGCGGACATCGACTACGAGTACGCGACCTCGAACAACTACGCGGGCAACCCGGACGACTTCTGGATCTCCAACGCCAACCGCGGCACGTTGTGGGCGGGCTACGAGAACCTGATGAAGACGTTGCGCGACAAGCTGGACCGGGCGGGTGCGGCGGACGGCAGGCACTACCTGCTCACGGCCGCGGTGCCGGCCAGCGGCTGGTTGTTGCGCGGCCAGGAGGTCTACGGCGTCACGCGGTACCTCGACTACCTCAACATCATGAGCTACGACCTGCACGGCGCGTGGAACCACTTCGTGGGCCCGAACGCGGCGTTGTACGACAACGGTCAGGACGCCGAACTCGCGCACTGGCAGGTTTACACGACACCGCAGTACGACGGTCAGGGTTATCTCAACACCGACTGGGCCTATCACTACTTCCGCGGCGCGATGCAGGCCGGCCGGATCAACATCGGCGTGGGCTTCTACACCCGCGGCTGGAGAGGCGTCACCGGTGGCACGAACGGCATGTGGGGCCGTGCGGCCCTGCCCAACCAGGCGCAGTGCCCGCCGGGCACCGGTGGCACCGTGGGGTCGACCGTTCCCTGCGGCAACGGGGCGATCGGCATCGACAACCTGTGGCACGACGACCTCAACGGCATGGAGGTGCCGTCGGGCGTGAACCCCATGTGGCACGCCATGAACCTGCAGAACGGCATCACGCCGGACTACCTCACCAAGTACGGCCTCGACCCGGTCAACGACCCCGACGACCGCGTCACCGGCACATACTCGCGCAACTACAACAGCACGATGGTGACCCCGTGGCTGTGGAACAGTTCCAAGGGCGTGTTCCTGTCCACTGAGGACGACGTGTCGATCGCGGCCAAGGCGAGTTACGTCGCGGGCAAAGGCATCGGTGGCGTCATGATCTGGGAACTGGCCGGCGACTACGCCTTCGACAGCACCAAGAACCAGTACTACATCGGCGACACGCTGATCTCGAAGCTCAACGACGGGTTGCGCGGCGCCGCTCCGTACGGCGCGTCCAAGGCCGGCCGCACGATGCCTTCCTCGGTGCTCAACGTCAACGTGAGCGTGTCAGGGTTCGCGTTGGGCGACGCCAACTACCCGATCAACCCGACGATGCGGATCACCAACAACTCCACCACGACGATCCCCGGCGGCACCCGCGTCGAGTTCGACTACGGCACCAGCGCGCCGGGCAGCATGACCGACCAGTCCGGCTTCGGGCTGTCCGTGGCGACCCGTGGCCACAGCGGCCCCAACGCCGGCGGCCTGCGCGGCGATTTCCAGCACGTCGTCGTGACGCTGCCGAGCTGGCAGACCATCGCGCCCAACGCGTCGGTCGACGTCCGGCTGAACTACTACATGCCGATCGCGTCGCCGTCGAACTTCACGTTCACCTTTGGTGGCACCAGTTACGCCATCGCCGCGGATCTGCCGCGCGGTAGTGGCAACCCGCCGACGACCACCTCGACCACGACGTCCACCACCACTTCCACAACGACGACGACCACCACAACCACGACCAACCCAGGCGGAAGTGCCTGGGCTCCCAACACCTTCTACGCCACCGGCGCCCAGGTGACCTACGGCGGTGCGACTTATCGCTGCCGTCAGGCGCACACCTCGCTCACCGGTTGGGAACCGCCGAACGTTCCGGCGCTGTGGGAACGTGTCTGAGGTCGTAGCCCGTCGCAGGGAGCGCCCCCTTGCCGCTGACGCGGGCAAGGGGGCGTCTGTGACCTCGCAAGGGATCAGCAGTTGGCGCTCTTCGTGGAGATGTCGCCGTAGTACTTCACGGCCTTGCCGTGCAGGACCGCCTTGACGTCGTTGCCGTTGAGGCGCTGTTCGTAGTGCAGGTGGGTGTATTTCTGACCACCGCTCTTGCCCACCGTGCCGACCCGCGCGCCGCGGGCGACCTTCTGTCCGTCCTTCACCGCGACCGAACCCAGGTGGGCGTAGTAGGTGGTCCAGCCGCCGCCGTGGTTGATCACGACGTAGTTGCCGTAGCCAGAGGCCGCGTAGCGCACGTCGACGGTGCCGCCGGCGCTGGCGATCACCGGTTTGCCCTTGTCGGAGTCGCCACTGCCCATGTTGAAGTCGATGGCGTACAACGGGTCGTGGTTGGACCGCGTGCCGGCGCGCCAGATCTGGCCGCACCCGAACGGCATCTCGAACGCCGGCCGGGCCATGGCGTCCACAGTGGACTCTTGGGCGGTGGCGGTGGTCGTGAACGCGAGCGGTGCCAGCAGCGCGAGCGCTGCGACGGCCAGGCGACTGATCCTCATGATTGCCCCTCTCCAGGCGAAGATCCCGATGCCTGAAGGCTGGCAGCGGGGCTGGACCGGAACCAGAGAGGGAAATCCCTCACCTGTGGCATGATCGGCCGCATGAGACCTGGGGGCAGGATTCTTGAACCAACGCGGCGATGGGCCCGCGCGTGATGTCCGTCGAGGGGTTCGACGACCCGTCGCTGGTCGGCGTCCGCGCCTGGTACCGGTAGTGGAACTGCGGCGCGCGACGCCAGAGGACGCTCCGGCGGTCGCCAGGATCTGGTACCCCGGCTGGTGCGACGCGCACCTCGGCAACGTGCCGCAGCGGCTCGTCGACCTGCGGCGTGAAGGGACGTTCGAACCGCGGGCGCTGGAGCACGTCGAGCACACCACGGTGGCGACGGTGGACGGTGAAGTCGCCGGGTTCGTGATGGTCGTCGGGGACGAGGTCGAACAGGTCTACGTCTCGGCCGTCCACCGTGGATCCGGTGTCGCGTCAGCACTTCTGGCCGCCGCGGAACAACGGGTGGCGGCGAACGGTCATTCCGTCGCGTGGCTGGCCGTCGTCGCCGGGAACGTGCGGGCGCGCCGGTTCTACGAGCGGCAGGGCTGGACCGACGAGGGCCTGTTCGATCACCGGGCACCGCACCCGGACGGTCCCGTCCCGGTCTCGGCCCACCGCTACACCAAGCCGTGTCGGGTGTGTTAAATCTTGTGGTAGCGCGGTGTTTCCGTGTTTTCATGACGGCATGTCGACCACCGCGCTCCTGAGCTTCACGTTCGTCGCGCTGCTGACCGTGATCACGCCGGGCCTGGAAACCCTGCTGGTGCTCAGGACCGCGCTGCTGGTCGGCCGGCGCGCCGCGATGGGTGTCGTGGTGGGCAGCACGCTGGGGTGCCTGGTGTGGGCGACCGCCGGACTGGCCGGTCTGACGGCGTTGCTGCAGGCGTCCGAACTGGCCTACGACATCGTGCGCTGGCTCGGTGCCGCCTACTTGATCTACTTGGGTGCCAAGGCGCTCTGGAACTCCCGGCGTCCGGCCGAGATCGACGAACCCGCGCCCGTGCCGTCGGTGCGCGCGGCTGTCCGCGTCGGACTGCTGACGAACCTGCTCAACCCGAAGCCGGGCATCTTCTACATCTCGCTGCTGCCGCAGTTCCTGCCCGTCGGACAGCCCGCGTGGGGCGGCGTGCTGGTGGCCATCCACCTCGGCATCGGGCTGCTGTGGTTCCCGATCCTGATCACCGTGGCCGGTCGGGCCCGTGCTTTCCTTTTGCGCCAAAGGACTCTGCTGGACCGCCTGACCGCATCCCTGTTCGTCGCGCTGGGACTGAAGCTGGCGTTCGAAGGGCGTCAGTAGTCCGGTCGGGTGAACATCGGCTACCCCGATCAGAATGCGCAATTTTGCCGATGCGTCCGCATCAGGGCGTGGGTGAGATTGATGGTCCGGCGTCGAGCTCAGCGTCGGACGGGCACCCCCGGTGGGTTGGGTCGGCCACGGTGATGACCGTGATCATCCGGGGGGAATTGATCGCGGGGCGTTGGCTCAGCACACCGGGTGCCCGTGCAGTACGAGTGTTCGACCCGCTGTTTCAGCGTTCGCCGGTGGCGGTGCGGTGCCAGGCCGCGAGCGCCACCCGGTTCGGCAGCCCCAGCTTCGCGCGGATGTTGACCACGTGCCGGTCCGCCGTCCGCGGCGAGATGAACAGCCGGGCCCCGATCTGCTTCGACGTGAGCCCGTCCGCGACCAGCCCGGCGATCGTGAACTCCTGCCTGGTCAGGCCACCCGGCAGTGCTGGTTTGGTCGGCCGCCGCTCGGAGTCCGGCACCGGTTCGAGCGCGAACTCCATCGCCTGTTCCTGGCGCAGGTCGGCACCCAGCGTCGTGATCACCAGATAGTCGTCGCCGAGGGCGCGGCGGACGGTCCGGTCGGCCCGGTCCAGCAGCTTGTGGAACGGGCTCATGCTGCCGAACGAGATCCGCGAGATCCTCTCCTGCGAGCGCAACGCACCGAGCAGACGCGCCGCACGGTCGAAAGCACCCAGGTCGGCACACGTGCAGGCGAGCAACCACAGGCTGTACGAGGGACCCCACGCGTCGCCGAGCTCCAGCTGGATCCGCAAGGCCTCCACCGCCAGCGGATGCACCTGCGCCGGGTCGCCGTGCAGCAGCTCGTAGACGCCGCGGAGCCACAGCACCCAGGCGTGTGACCAGTCCGCGCTGCTGCTTTCCGACAGCCTGTGCAGCCCGGTGATGGCCTTGTCCGCCGCCTCGGCGTCCATCAGGAAGACCGCCGCCATCGTGTGCAGCAGGTCGGTGATGAAGGTGTCGCCCGGCGACGCGAACTGGCGGGACAGCTCGACCACGTGCGCGTACAACGGCACGGAGTCCGCCGAGCCCTCCACGTAGAACAGGTGCGTGGCCTCGACGAACACCAGGTGCACGTCGGACATCGGCAGCCGCGGCAGCGCGCGG
Organism: Lentzea sp. NPDC054927; assembly: GCF_053610285.1. NCBI lineage: Bacteria > Bacillati > Actinomycetota > Actinomycetes > Pseudonocardiales > Pseudonocardiaceae > Lentzea > Lentzea sp. NPDC054927. Next base: position 88,566 of record NZ_JBSGXZ010000026.1, on the reverse strand, counting down.
GCCTCGTTCATCAGCGGAATCGCCGCCGACATGTCGCCCTGCTGCTGAGCGAGGTAGGCGCAGTGCGCCAGCAGCGACGTCCGCAGTGGAGGTTCCGAGATGACCTTGCCCGCCACCGCGAGCAGGTCGCGGGCCTGGCCGAGCATGCCGGCGAACGAGGTGAACCGGGTCCGCTGCACGTTCATCGCCATGACCGTGCCGATCTCGGCCAGGTCCGGGCTCTCCAGCGCGTACCCGATCGCGGCGCGGATGTTCGGCCACTCCTCGCGCAGCCGCCCCATCCACAGCGCCTCGTCCGGCGAGAACCACGAGCGAGCTGCCTCGTCCACGAACTCGCTGTAGTGCAGCACGTGCCGCCGCAACGGTTCTTCGGGGCTCGCGAGCAGACGCGCGCCGAACTGCGCCACTGTGTACAGCAACCGGTAGCGGGTGCGCCGGGTGACGGGGCTCGTCGTCGCGACCACGATCGACTTGCGGACCAGCGCGGACAACGGCTCCAGCACGCCCGCGCCCACCACCGCCTCGGCCGCGGCCCGGTCGAAGTCCGCGGGGAACACCGACAGCGTCCCCCACAGCTGCCGTTCCTCGTCCGTGCAGTGCCGCGCAGACCACTCGAACGCCCGCTCCAGCGTGGCGTGATGGGCCGGTCCGTGCGTGTCGCCGATCAGCAGCTCGAACCGGCGGTCGAGCTGGTCGAGCACGTCGGTCAGCGACATCTCGGCCAGCCGTGCGGCCGCGAGCTCGATCGCGAGCGGCAGCCCGTCCAACGCCCGGCAGAGCGCCGTGACTTCCGGCAGGTCGGTGGCGGTCAGCATCGCGCCCGCCGCGTCCGCCCGCTCCAGGAACAGCTCCACGGCGTCGTCGTCCACGGCGAGCGGCGGCACCCGCAGCAGGTGCTCGCCGTAGACACCGAGCTGTTCCCTCGAGGTCGTGAGGATCGTCAGTCCCTCACAGTCCCGCAGCAGGTGGTGCGCGAGGTGCCGCACCGCCTCCAGCAGGTGCTCGCAGTTGTCCAGCACGAGCAGCAAGTGCTTGTCGTGCAACGACTCCACCAGCCGGCCGAGCCCGGCGTCCGGCGAGTTGTCGATGATCCGCAGTTCGGCGGCGACCGTGCGCGCGAGCAACGCGGGATCCTTCAGATCCGCGAGCCGCACCTCCCAGACCCCGTGCTGGAACGCCCCGGCGCGGGTCATCGCGCGCCCGGTCTCCACGGCGATGCGTGTCTTGCCCACTCCACCGGCACCGACCAGGGTGACCAGCCGGGCCTTGCCGAGGAGAGCCTCGGTCTCGGCGAGCACGGCCCGGCGGCCGATGAACGTCGTGGTCTGAGCAGGCAGATTGCCCCGCACGGTCATCGGCGCATCTTCGCTCAGTGACGCTCTGGTGTGACGATGAGGATCACCTCACCACCCTTTCGGACTAGCGGCGTCACTCGAAACGTTGCCGCAGGAACGTTTCGAGCCGCGCCATCAGCCGGTTCGACCGTGCGTGGTCGCGCGGTCACGAGTCCTGATGATCATCTTGGTCGCCAGCCGCAGTCCCTGGCGCGCGTTGAGGTGCGGCAGGTACGCGCGGCTCACCGCGTTCGCGATGCGGGGCAGTGCCGCCGAGTCCGGGTACGCCATGAACATCGGCTTGTACGCGGGCTGGAACTTCGCCTTGAACGCGAACAGCGAGCGGAACCCGTACACCGGCTCCAGCACCTGCCCGGTGAAGTCCAGGACCCGCTGCAGCGCCCGCGGCCGTTCGCCGCGGTCCAACCGGGCCAGTGGTGCTCCCGACAGGCTCAGGAACCGTGCTCCCTCGGCCTGAAGTTGTTGTGCCGCAGAGGCGATCAGGAACTCCATGGAGCCGCGGAAGCCGTGCGTCCTGCGGCGCATGAAGTCGAGCGTCCACCCGACGATCTCGCCGTCGGCGTACACCGGCAGCCAGCTCGTGATGCCGTGCACGGTGCGATCGGCGTCGATCGCGAGCAGGCACCGCACGCCTTCGCCGGTCAGCTCCTCCAGTCCGCCCAGCGTGAAACCCATCTCCGGCAGGCCCTTGTCCGCCACCCACTCCGCCGAGATCGACCGGATCTGGTCGGTGATCGCGTACGGCGCGTCGGCGTACGTGCACCACTCGGCGGTGATGCCCGCCTTGCCGGCCTTGTTCAGCGCCGTGCGCACGTCCTGCCACTTCTTGCCGGTGAAGCTCAGCGTGTCCAGCTCGATCACGGTGTCCTCGGCGACCTGCACCGCCGACCACCCGATGCTCTCCACCGCGTCCCTGGTCTCGCCGTCCACGCTGTAGAGACACGGTGTCCAGCCGTTCTGCGCGCAGAACTCCGCGAATCCGCGCACGGCGTCCACCCGCGCGGGACCGATCGGATCACCGACGGTCAGTGCGATCGTCGCCACCACCCGGTACGCGATGGCCGTCTCGCCGTCCGGCGTGAACCAGTACTGGTTGCCGCGCCACGTCGTCATGTACGACAGCGACGAACCGCCGTAGCGCCGCATCAGCTCACGAGCTTGCGCCGCCTCCTTCTCACACGACGTCGGCCACGTGCGCCACGACGCCATCAGCAGACCCGCCAGCACGATCAGCCAGAACACCACGCCCGTGTACTCGAACAACAGCGTGCCGATGAACCCCTTCGCGGAGAACTGCAGCGGCACCAGGTCGAGGTAGCCCGGCGGCAGGAACCGCGTCGGCAGGTCGGCGAGCAGCTCCGCGAAACCCGGCTCCGGCGTGAACTGGTCGCGGACCAGGTACCCGCCGAAGACGTACAGCGTGGACAGCAACGCGACACTGCCCGCCGTGAACCGCCAGAACTTCATGACGGCACGCCGAGGCAGACGCACAGCGAAGTGCTTGCGCGTCAACAACAGCACGACCGTGATCGCGAGCGGCGCCAGCATCGGGACGCCGAACGAGACCGCGAGCTCCAGCGCACTGCCGTCCGGAAAACGCGCGACGTAGACGATGTACGAGCCGATGAACGCCGCGAACGCCACGTTGAACACCAGTGCCGCCCGCCACGCGAACCGACGGCCGCGCCGCAGCCCTTCCGCCAGCACGAGCAGCAGCAACGCCGGCAGCACCGACATCACGAGCGCGGGGAACCGGCCGTACGACAGCTGAACGGCCATCGTCCGGCACAGCTCGACCATGTCCGAGCCGCACACCGCGTCGACGTCCTCCTGCGACGGTTGCGCGACCGCCACGACGTCCGCGAACCACCACAGCGGGCCGTTCGGGTACGGCGACATCATCGACACCACCGGCCCGAGCGCCGACGCCGCGAGCAGCAGCGCCACCAGCACGCGCGTTTCCTGGAACGAGCGAGGCTTGTGCTCGGCCCCGCCCTTCAGGAACAAAGCCCCGATCAGCAACCCGGCCACGCCACCGGACAGTCGGAGCAGGTCTTCAAGCCAACCCGAGTACAGCGTAAGCACCAGCACCGACAAGATCATCAACAGCCGGACGCGACGCCTCCACAGCGGCGGCATCCGGAACGTCAGCGCGAGCGCCAGCCCGACCCCGCCGATCGACGGCCCCGCCGCGACCTCGCCCACCAGCGACTCGAGCCATCCCCAGTGCACGTCCCGCCCGATCAGCACCACGCCGAGCCCCAGGAACGAGCCGATCACGTGCGAGGACAGGAAGATCGCCGCCGTGCGCAGCGCGCCGAACGAGCGCTCCGCCAGCGGCCCGACGACGAGCAGCAGCACGGTGGTCGCCACGTAGCCCAGCAGGTCCATCGACCACAGCGCAGAGCTGAACACCGTCCACGGCGGGCTCTCGGTGCCGAACCCGACGTGGTCGAGCAACCCCTCGCTCGACACCCCGATCGCGCCGGTCAGCGCCCCGACGGTCCAGAACGCGATGAGGAACGCGCAGGTCAGGGGAGCGGTGCGGAACAGTCTCGCGATCATCTGCCCAGCCCCGTCCGCTGTGCGAGCCACGGCAGCGAGTCGTAGAAGCCCGGCCGCCACACGTGCCAGTCGTGCGCTCCGGGAAGTTCCTTCCACAGCACGTCCATTCCGGCCCTGCGACAGGCCTCGAGCACTTCGAGCGCGGCCGGGTGGTAGGTCGCGTCGTTCTTGCCCGCGACGATCACGCCCGCCGTCTTGGGGAACTTCTCGCGGGCGAGGACGTCCAGCGGGTTCACTCGCTTGAACGCCGCCTCGTCGCCGTCGAACGCAGCCTTGACCGTGTCCGCTCGCGTGCCCAGCGTGGGTTCGCGCTGTCCGCTGAGGTCGATGAAGTTGCCGTACACGTCCGGCGCGCGCACAGCGAGTTGCAGAGCGCACGTGCCGCCTTGGGAGAGACCCGCGATGGTCCAGGATTCGCGGCGTTCGTCGACCGTCAGGCGGTGCTTGATCCACGCGGGAACGTCGCGCCCGAGGTAGGTCTCGGACTTGCCCAGCTTGGAGTCGAGGCACAGCGGGTTCGCGGTCATCGAACCGAGCTGGTCGACCACCACGACGATCGGCGCGAGGCCGTCGTGCTGGCGCGCGAACGCGTCCATGTTCTCGGTCAGCCGGCCGCCGTCGAACCAGTCGCGCGGCAGGCTGGGCTGCCCTGCCATCAGCACGATGACGGGGAGCTTCGGACGAGGCTTCGCGGTGTAGGCCGGCGGCAGGTAGATCCACGCCGGTCGCGCCGTCATCGCACCGGGGATCTCCGCCTCCGAGACCGTGCCCCTGTCCGGCAGGTCCGAGGGTTTGCGCCACACGTCGACCAGCTTCTGGCCGGACGGCACCTCGATCACGTCAGACGACGGCTTGGCCACCTCGTCGAGGTTGACCCGGTCATTCCTGAAGACGTCGAGCACGGCGCGTGCGGTGGGGTAGAGGCCGAAGTACGCGTTCGTCGCGGTGATCGCGGAGGTCACCACCCCCAGCGCCAGGAGCACGCCGAACACCCGGCCGATCCACCGGCCCGAACGCAGCCGCACGGCCGCCAGGGTCAGCGCGACCAGGGCCGCGCCCAGCCACACCATCAGAACGACCGGCAGTGGCTCCGGCCAGGGGTTCCACACCTCGTTGATCAGCAACGTCAGCCCGGTCACGAACAGTGCGCACGCCAGCACGACGATCGGCAGCACGCGGACCCACCAGGTCCGGTTCGTCCGGATGGCCAGGTACGTGAGGGCGAGTGCGGCCGCGACCGTGGCGGCCGTCGGGATCGGCCCACGTATCAGGGACAGATCCAACGGGCTGAGCATGGCTCGTATTCTTCAGCAGCTCTTCAGGTATCCACATCGGAGGTTCGTCTGAGTTCAGAGCTGTGAACATCAGCCTTAAGAATGACAACCCGTCAGTCGGTCGACGCGTCCCGCCACGCGTTCGTGAGCACCCGCACCGCGTCAGGGTGCTCGGCGATCTCCGCAGCACGGGACAAATCGGACTCCGCCATCCCGAGTTCCCGCAACGAAGTGGCCGCACCGAAGCGTACGGCCGTGTCGTGGACCTGTTTGGCCAGGTCGGTGGGTGCCGTGTGGGAAAGGAGTGCCGTGTGTGTGGCGGCGTGCGGTAGTCCGAACGAACCGCCCAAAACGTGCGCGAGCTTGTGGTGCAGTCCCATGGGGACGGACGCGAGGCAGGTCCCGGCGAGCCACGCCGAGGACAGCAGTGCGGTCCGCGCCTCCACAGTGGACGGATTTCCGCCCAAAGCAGGCAAAATGCCGTCGATCGCCTTGGTCGCGATGGCGTCGATCAGCGGGTTCTCGCTGCCTCGCGCGGCGACGGCGTGCGCGAGGGCGTTCAGCGCGCTGGTCACCGTCACGTCGATCGGCAGGTCCAGCGTGAGATCGACGTCGTAGATCACCGTGTCCGGCTGGATCGCCGGGTCACGCCGTGTCTTCTTCAGTCCCGAAGCCGTCTCCCCGAGCACTGGAGTGACCTCGGAGCCCGCGTAAGTCGTCGGAATGATGATCTGAGGCACGCCGGCGCGCACCGAGAGCGCCTTGGACAACCCCGTGCTCGATCCGCCGCCCACTGACACCACGCAGTCCGCGCTGTGTTCTCGCAACAGCGCCAGCGCGCGCTCCGTGACCTCGACCGGCGTGTGCATCGCCGCGCCGGTGAACCGTGCCGCGAGCAACGGGCCGAGTTCGGCGGCCACCTTGTCCCCGCCGTGCCGGGCGATCAGCAGGACCCGTGCCGCGCCCAGCCGTTCGGCCTCGGCGCGCACGGTGGCAGCGGTGCCGCGGCCGAAGACGACGCGGGTGCGCGCGGGTTCGAAGGTGAAGCTCACGAAGGTCGAATATTCGCCACCGGACGTAGCGGGCGCAACCGCTGAGGATCAAGCCTTTCGGCTCTGACGAGTGATCTCGTCACTCCATAGCGTGAATCTTCATGAAGCGTGTTCGTGTTGTAGTGGCGTTAGCGGGGGCCCTGACCCTGCTGCCACTCCCTGCCACAGCGGCGACACCGGCATTCACCCTGTCCGGCGGCGTGTCCGCACCGATCCACTCGATGGCCGACGCGGTCCGCGAGACCGTCTACGTCGACTCGGGTCTCGATCTCGACGGCGACGGCACCCGCGACCGGGTGGCCGCCGACATCATCAGGCCGTCCACGACCGGGCGCGTGCCCGTGATCATGGACGCCAGCCCCTACTACCAGAGCGCGGGCCGCGGCAACGAGAGCGAGGTCAAGACCTACGACTCCGCCGGCGTCCCGGTGAAGTTCCCGCTCTTCTACGACAACTACTTCGTGCCGCGCGGCTACGCCGTCGTGCTGGTCGACTTCCTCGGCACGAACCGGTCGCGTGGCTGCGTCGACGTCGGTGGTCAGTCGGAGATCGCGTCCGGCACCGCCGTGATCGACTGGCTGAACGGCCGGCGCACCGGCTACAGCTCCCTGACCGGCACCGCGACCAAGACGGCCTCGTGGTCGACGGGTGCCGTGGGCATGATCGGCAAGTCGTGGGACGGCTCGATCGCGAACGGCGTCGCGTCGACCGGGATCGACGGGCTGAAGACCATCGTGCCGATCGCGGCCATCAGCTCCTGGTACGACTGGTTCCGCTCGGACGGCGTCTCGTTCACCGGCTACGGCACGCCGACCAGCCTGGGGTCGAACTTCGAGAACACCAACGCGCGCTCACGGTGTGGTGCCGTGCGCACGCAGATGACGAACGGCGCACCTTCCAACGGCGACTACACAGCGATGTGGCAGGCACGTGACTTCGTGCGCAACGCCTCGCGCGTGAAGGCGTCCATCTTCGCGATTCACGGACTGAACGACCTGAACGTGAAGACGCTGCAGTACGGCCAGTTCTGGGACGCGGTGCCGGCATCGGTGCCGAAGAAGCTGTGGTTCTCGCAGACCGCGCACGTCGACCCGTTCGACTTCCGGCGGGCTGAGTGGGTCTCGACGCTGCACCGGTGGTTCGACCGCTGGCTGCTGAACGTGCCCAACGGGATCGAGAACGAACCGCAGGTGTCCTCGGAACGCGCGCCGAACCAGTGGGCGGATGACCCGACGTGGCCTCCGGCAGGCACCGTCAGCACCGTGCTGCGTCCTTCTTCTTCGGGCCTCGGCACGGCAGCGGGCACAGGCACGGCGGCGTTCACCGACAACGGCAGCGGCACGCCGACGAACTGGCTCTCCGGTTCGAACACCGGCAGGGCGATCTACTCGACCGCACCGCTGACCTCGGACCTGCGCGTCGCGGGCACGTCGTCGATCACGGTGGGCGTCTCGTCGTCGACGCCGACCGCGCACCTCACGGCGTACCTCGTCGACTACGGCCCGGCTCAGGTGCGGACCGGCGAGGGCATCCGGACCCTGACCACGGAGTCGTGCTGGGGAGAGAACCGCACGGGCGATGACGCCTGTTACCGCAACACGGAGGCAACGACGGGCAACGTCGACGCGCAGATCATCGCGCGCGGGTGGGCAGACCTCGCGAACTACGCGTCGCTGTCGGCTCCGCGCACGATCACGCCGGGAACCAAGTACCGCATGACGTTCCGACTGTCCACAACGGACCACGTCATCCCGGCGGGACACCGGCTGGGCCTGCTGATCGCCGGTACCGACTCGAGCGCGACAGCGCGCCCGAGCCAGCTGCCCAGGCTGACCTACGACCTGGCGGACACGTCGGTGCGCGTCCCGTTGCGGGGCTCGGTGCCGTCGGCATCGGCGGTCCCGCTGGTCGCCAACAGCGTTTCCGCTGGTACGAAGAGCGATTTGGGCTAGTCGCGAAGACTGTCGGTGCCGCTCGCTAGCATCGGCGGCATGGGTTCAACAGACCACGGGGACGCGCTGCAGGTCCTGCAGCGCGTCTTCGGGTATCCCGAGTTCCGCGGCGACCAGGCCGACATCGTCGAGCACGTGATCGCGGGTGGCGACGCGCTCGTGCTGATGCCGACCGGTGGCGGCAAGTCGCTGTGCTACCAGGTGCCCGCCCTGGTCCGCAAGGGCACCGGTGTGGTGATCTCCCCGCTCATCGCGCTGATGCAGGACCAGGTGGACGCGCTGCGGGCGCTGGGCGTGCGCGCGGGCTTCCTGAACTCGTCGCTGTCGTGGGACGAACGCAAGATGGTCGAGGCCGAGTTCGTCAACGGTGAGCTCGACCTGCTCTACCTGGCGCCGGAACGCCTGACGTCCGACGCGACCCTGCGCCTGCTCGACCAGGGTGAGATCGCCCTGTTCGCGATCGACGAGGCGCACTGCGTCTCCCAGTGGGGCCACGACTTCCGGCCCGACTACCTCATGCTGGCGCACCTGCACGAACGCTGGCCGAAGGTGCCGCGCATCGCGTTGACGGCCACCGCGACGGACGCGACGCGCAAGGAGATCCTGACGCGGCTCGAACTGGGCGACGGCCGCCAGTTCGTGTCGAGCTTCGACCGCCCGAACATCCAGTACCGCATCGTCGCGAAGAAGGAACCCAAGAAGCAGCTGCTCGACCTGCTGCGCGGTGAGCACGACGGCGAGGCGGGCATCGTCTACTGCCTCTCCCGCGCGTCGGTCGAGAAGACCGCGGAGTTCCTGGTGGCCAACGGGATCAAGGCGCTGCCGTACCACGCGGGGCTCGACGGGTCGGTCCGCCAGCGCAACCAGGCCCGGTTCCTGCGCGAGGACGGCCTGGTCATGGTCGCCACCATCGCGTTCGGCATGGGCATCGACAAGCCGGACGTCCGCTTCGTGGCCCACCTCGACCTCCCGAAGTCGGTCGAGGGCTACTACCAGGAGACGGGGCGCGCCGGCCGCGACGGATTGCCGTCCACCGCCTGGCTCGCGTACGGCCTGCAGGACGTGGTGCAGCAGCGCAAGATGATCGAGTCGTCCGAAGGTGATCTGGCCTTCCGCCGCCGCTCGCAGGCGCACCTCGACGCGATGCTGGCTCTGTGCGAGACCATCACGTGCCGCCGCACGATGCTCCTCGACTACTTCGGGCAGACCGGCGTGCCCTGCAACAACTGCGACACCTGCCTGACGCCGCCGGAGTCCTGGGACGGCACGGTCGCCGCGCAGAAGGTCCTCTCCACGGTCTGGCGCCTGCGCAACGAGCGCGGTCAGAAGTTCGGTGCGGGCCAGGCGATCGACATCCTGCTGGGCCGCAAGACCGCCAAGGTCATCCAGTTCGACCACGACCGCCTCAGCACCTTCGGCCTCGGCGAGGACCTGAACGAGAGCGAGTGGCGCGGTGTCGTCCGCCAGCTGCTCGCCCAGGGCCTGCTGGCGGTGGAGGGCGAGTACTCCACCCTGGTGCTCACCGAGGCCAGCTCCGACGTGCTGGGCCGCAAGCGCGAAGTCCTGCTGCGCAAGGACCCGGTTCCTGTCCGCTCGTCCACCCGCACCGCCTCCGTGAGCGCTCCCAAGGCGAAGGTGGAGCTTCCGGCGGCCGCGGGCCCGCTCTACGAGTCGCTGCGCGAGTGGCGCGCTCAGCAGGCCCGCGAACAGGGCATGCCCGCCTACGTGATCTTCCACGACGCCACCCTGAAGTCCATCGCCGCTTCCCGCCCCGCGACGCTGGCCGAGCTGGGCAACGTGAGCGGTGTGGGTCAGGCGAAGCTCACTAAGTACGGCGAGCAGATCCTGGAGGTGGTGGCCGGCGGTGGTCCCGCGCCGGCAGCTCAGGCCCCGCCCGCCGCCAAAGCGAAGCCCAGGACGACGAGCACGGGTGGAGCTGCGTGGGGTTCGGGCGGCTCGGCGGCGGACGAGTGGCCGGAACCGGAGGAGCCCGACGAGCCGATGGACTGGTAGCGGGTCAGACCGCCGCGAGAGCCTGGGTGACCAGCGGCATCATTCGCTGCACCTGCGCCAGCGCCGTGGCCTTGGCATCGGCCGGGTCCTCCGACACGACGTTGCTGCCGAAGCTGACGAGCAGGTCACCACGAGCCAGGAACGCCTGGCAGTTGAGCTGTCCCGGCTTGATGTCAGGGGCGGTCTCGCAGAAGGCGTAGAACCCGTCGAAGCCGGTCGGCGGTGCCACGGCGACGTCAGGTGTCACCGCTCGCTCGGGCTTGCCCGCGGTGCGGGCGTAAGTGGCGCAACTCCGCACCTTCGCCCCGATCTGTTCGACCAGCGTCGCGGCCTTGTCCGCCGACAACGCGTGCACGTCCTGCCACACGACGGTGTACTCGCCGCGCCACAGCCTGTTCCGCGACACCTTGAACCCAGAGCTGATCCTGAGGCCACCGCACACCGTGGACACCTCTTGGGTCTTGTCCTCGTAACCACCGGGTGTGGCCGGATAGTCCCTGTTCCACGGCGCGTCCGGGAGGAACGCGTCCTTGGACACGTAGGTCTTCTCGGCCCGAGCGACCAGTTGGTTCCACTGGTCCGGCACGGACACGGAAGACGAGGTCGGCGGTGGGGACGACGGCGGAGGTGCGGCCTCCTGCGCGGTGCAGCCCGCCAGCAGGACAGCCAAGATCAGGAAACGTCGGAACATGCTCTTACCCCCAGGTCGAGGGGGGAGCATACGTTCCTCAGGTCACCTTCTCGATCTGAGCGCGCTTGATCACGCTCTTCCCCGACTCGCCGACCGAGTTGAACGCCGCGCTGTTCAACACCACGCACCCGGTCCCGACCCCGATGATCTTCACGGTCGTCTGCCGTCCGTTGTCGAGATTGGTCACCCGGACCGACGTCCCGACCGGCAGCTGCGACGAAAACGCCCCGGCCGCCCCACCGACCGGTGACAACCCGATGGTCGCGCCGTCGCACACGACCTGACCGACCACCCCGGAAGCACGAATCCGTGATGTGGAAGACCGGGAGGGCGTCGGCGTCGGCGCCGGCGCATTCCCCACGATCTCCACCCGGACCCGCCGGAGAACGCTTTCCGCGCCGCCCTGCCCCGAATCCGCCGAACGCAGTGAATCGAAAGCCGCGGTGTTCAGCAATGCGCATCCGGTCGACACACCGGTGACCGAAACGGTGATTGCCCGCCCGTTGGCGAGATTGGTGACCCGCAAAGCCGTCCCGACCGGGAACTGGTCCGACAGCGCGCCGGCGGTCCCGCCTGACTCCACCGAACGCACCTGCTGCCCCGAGCAGACCTCCTTGCCCGCCACCCCCGACTGCGACGTGGGGGCGCCGGAACCGGCTAGGGCGAAGGCCGTACCCCCGATGGCGGCAGCGACCGAGAACACCCCGGCGCCCGCGATCCAGCCCTTCGACCAGCGCATGTGCAACACCCGACCTTTCTGCCAAGCCGTACGGCCCGCAGATCGGGAAGGTTCAACGGCGCGTGGCCCGGACCAGCGCTGTTGGGTCACACGACGCCAGATGGTCGCGCAGGGCGACGTGCACGAACCGGTACTCGCCATCGACTCGGGTGAGCAGCAGGCGGTCCTGGGCGACGTGCAGCAAAGCCTTGCGGCGAAACGACAACTCGCCGAGCGACAAGGGTCGCGTGACACCTTCGGCGGCGACTTCGGCGAGCGCGTCGAACGGCCAGACGTAGTCGCGGGCGGCGGTCGGCGTCACCAGCAACCCCAGTGCGACGCCGAGCGCCGTTCCCCACGATCCCATCGCCCCGAGCCCGCCCAGCAGACCGACGGCGCCGAGCACCGGGACGGCGGGCTGAACCCACCACGGGCGCCCGACGCGCATCCGTTGCTGTTGCACCGTGCGCACCGTGCGCCACACACGTCCCACCGCTGCTGCGAACACGCCGCCCGCCACGCCCGCGGAGAAGCCGATCCCCATGCCTGCCAACACCACGTAGGGGCCGGTCCAGATCATTGAGACACCGGGCGCGGCGGCGATCAGCACGGACCATGCCACAGGTGCTTTGCCCGGTACGAAACCCAACGCCAAGAAGAATGACGTCACCACCACGAACACATACGCGACGAGGTACGGCCACGGCGTGCCAATGCCGCCAAGCCACAAACCGGCGAGCCCGACCAACAATCCGGCGAACGCGCCTGCCAGAAAACCAAGCGCGGCAGTCAGAATGCCGTGCGCGCGTCCAGGCGGGTGGAAGACGTACGGCAGTTTGTGCACGAGCGCGAACATCAAAGAAGCTGCGACCACGAAAACCAAAGCGGGCCACAATCCGAGTTGCACGCCCGTCATGAACGTCACGGCACACACACCACCGGCATATGCGGCAGGTACCGCGCGTACGAACAGCAACCACAACGGACGCGTCGGCAGCAGCGGAAGCCACGCACGGCGGTGAGGCATGTGCACAGGCGCACCGAGGTCTGGTCTGTCCAACCGTGCGAGGAACTTCAACGCACGGATTGTGGGGCCCGCAGCGCGTTGGCCGGAAAGCCGCTCCACCACGAAGGACCCCACGAAGTCGTCGCCGATCGTGTCGACCTGCTTGTCCAAGTGCGTCAGTGCCAACAGGTTCAGCGCCAGCGGTGAGTCGAGTCGCTGCCAGATCTCGGGCGTCAGCGCCGACTCCAAGCTGTCCAGACGAGGGCTGACCGACGCGATGTACTCGAGCACCTGACCGCGTGACAACGGTTCGACGATCACCGCGGGCAGGTTCTCGATCGGTTCGGTCGAGCACACGACCGAGGCGAACGGCGCGAGTTCGGACTCACAGTGCGCGCGGTCGATGCGCGGCACCTCGTCCAGGCCGTCGATGAGCACGGCCACCCGCCGGCGGCGCAGCCAGATCGTGCCCGCCGAGCGGCTGATGCCGTACCGGCGGTTCATCTCGCGCAAGAGCCACGCGGTGAACTCGGTCGGCTTGCGCGTGCCGTACGCGCGCCACGTCGCCAAGTCCACGACAACCGGAATCGGCGCCTCGGGGTCGTTTCGCGCGCGTTCGACCAACACCAGGCAAAGTTCGCGCAACAACGTCGAACGCCCGCTGCCGACCGGGCCGACCAGCACCATGGTGTGGCCGAGGCGGTCGTACACGGCCTCCAGGTCCGAAGAGGAGACTTCCTCACCTTCTGCCCGCACGGACAGCTTCGGCTGCCGGAGCACGCCCAGCTTGATCTGCGTCTGCGCGGCCAGTGAGGAGGCGAGCAACGCCTTCACCCGCGTTTCGACGCGTCCGAGCGCGGCGGTGCGGCTGCTCGTCTCGTGACCGCGCCCGCGTTCCCAGAGCGCGAGACCGACCGCGACCAGCACCATCGCGCCGACCAGCGGCCACAGCCACCGCCCGAACTGGCCGAGGAACTCCGGCGTGGCTCCTCCGGTGCTCACGCTGATGGCCGCCGGAAGCAGCAAAACGACGGTGACCAGGCACAACGCGGCCAACGCGGTCAGCCGTGCCGCTCTTGTCACCCCGCTCGGATCCACCTTCACCTCCGCGATCCCGGCGAACGACGGTAACCGGGCCGCCGGGATCGCGGAAGTGAGTCAGAGGCGCTGCCAGAGGGATGCCGCGTTCGGCGGTTCCCACGTCGTGATCGATGTGTGCCCCTGCAGGCACTGATAGTCCAATCCGGCGTAACTCACACGCGAACCAGCCGCATAAGCAGCCCCAGACGCCCACGCTGGGTATGCCCCGCCGCCAGGAGGTTGCGTCGTTGTGGTGGTTGGCTGTGATCCACACGCCCCGAAGACCTCGAACTCCCAGAACGAGAACCCGTAGACAGTTCCTCGGTTCATGCCGTTGAACCTCACATATCGCGCGCTACCGGAAATTCCGATGTCCTCCACGCCACCGGCGCCGGTGGCTGTCGTGTACGCGTCCCGCCACGAACTGCCGTTGTCGGACAGCTGAATCGAGTACGCGCGCCCGTACGCGGCCTCCCAGTTGATCCGCACGCGCGACAGAGCACGTGAAGACCCGAGGTCGACCTGCCACCAGTGCGGTTCGCTGTGCGCGGACGACCAGCGCGTCGACGTCGAACCGTCCACCGCGAACGCCGCCGCCTGGTTTCCGCTCTCCACACTGGACGCCGACGCCGGCCGGTTCCGCGACAGCAGCGGCCCGCACGTCGGCGGGGGAGTGGTCGTGGTCGTGGGTCCGCCGCCGGAGCCCCGCGTCCACACACCCACGTAGTCCACGACCATCGGAACACCCGGGACGATCCCCGGACCCGGCGTGCGCGTGCCGGAGTAGTTGTCGGGGAACTCGCCGCCGATCGCGACGTTCAGGATGATGAAGTACCCGGCGTGCGAGGTCATCTGGTTCCAGGTGTCCGCGGGCAGCTGGTTCTGGTTGACCTGGTGGAACAACTCGCCGTCCACGTACCACCGCAGCTGCTGCGGCGACGTCGAGGCGTCCCACTCGAACCGGTAGGCGTGGAAGCCGCCCTGGCACGAGGCGCCGGGGCACGGCCGGCTGTTCGCGATGCCGTTCTTCTCGTTGCACGGCCCGCCAGGCGAGACACCGCAGTGCAGCACGCCCCACACGCGGTTGACGCCGTTGACGTTCTCCATGATGTCGAACTCGCCGACACCGGGCCAGTTCCACCAGTTCCCGCGATACGGCGAACCCAGCGCCCAGAACGCGGGCCAGTACCCCAGCGCCGCGGCGCCGGAGACGTTCGGCATCTGGATCCGCGCTTCCATCCGCAGCACGCCACCGGTGGGCGCCTTGAAGTTCTGCGCGTTCGTCTCGATGCGCGCGGACGTCCAGTTGCCCGCGCCGTCACGACGCGGCGTGATGCGCAGGTTGCCGCCGCCGTCGAGCGACACGTTCGCGGGGTTGTTGGTGTGCGCGGCGATCTCGCCGGTGCCCCAGTTCCCCGGTCCGCCCGGATAGCCGTGACCGAGCGAGAACCGCCAGTTTCCCCCGTTGGGCAACGAGTTCGCCGGTCCGGTGAAGTCGTCGCCGAACACCTGCGTCCACCCGGCGGGGGGAGGTGGAAGCGCGGCTTTGGTGTCGTGAGCGACAGCGACCAGCGCGCTCACCGTGAGCACGCTGGCCGCTGCCAGTGCGATGGATGTTCGTTGTCGAGTGAGCCTCATTGCCAACCCTCCGAACGAGCGCGTGAGAGCGCTCCCACGGATGATGGTGGCAGGCCTGTCAACGGTGAGGGGACATCACTTTCGCCGGTACCGGTTCCGTGCGATCACTACTGCTTGTCGCCGAAATTCCGGAGGCCTTCCTTGAGCTTGTCCTCACCCTTGTCGATGTGCTCGCTGTGCTTCCCGCCGGTCTTGTCGTCGGCGAACTGCCCTGCGCGCTCCACACCGTCGTCGACCTTGTCACCGTGCTGGCCGATCAGGTCCTTCGCCTTGTTCTTCAGGTCATCGAGTCCCATAGCTGTATTACCTCCCTATGGAACCTGGGTACCCCGTCTTGGATTCGATACACGTCACTGGATGGAGTGAAGTGCGGCCACCGGGCTCACTCGCGCCGCACGGCGGGCAGGCAGGAGCCCCGCACCTGCTGTGAGTGCGGCCAGGGCGAGCACCACCACGCCTACGGCGACCACGGGCACCTGCAACGGCCATTCGATGCCGAGCGAGATGATCGCGAGCCACGCGTAAGGAATGCCGATGGCGAGTCCGATCAGTGCGCCGACGATCCCGTACAGGCCGGCCTCGGTCGTGACCAGACGGCCGAGTTCCTTGCGGGTCAACCCGATCGCGCGCAACAGCCCGGACTCCCGAGTCCGTTCGAGCACCGACAACGCCGTGGTCGAACCTACTCCCACCACGGCGATCAACATGGTGAGGAACAGCAGTCCGACCGCGATCGCCACCAATGTGGTGAACCAGTTCTCCTGGGCGAGCCTGCGGTCGGTGAGCGACTCGACCTCCAGCCCGGCGGGCACGCGTTCCCTGGCACCGTTGGCGAGCACGCCGACCGGCTCACCGTCCACATCGGATGCGTGGAGCAGCGCGCTGCCGAGCGGAACGCCGCCGAACACGGTGGCCGCCACCGTCATCGGCACGCCGTTGACGTCGGCCTGCGATCCGGCGGCCAGTCCGAGCCTGCTCGCGGTGTAGGTGGACAGGATGATCTTGCGCGGACCCATGTCGCGGAGGGTTCCGGTGTCGACCTGGAAGTCCGAGAGGTCGCGGAGTTTCAGCATGTCGAGATCGGTGCCGTTCATGATGAGCTGCCCGTTCGCGGAGATCACGGTGACCTCGGCGCGCCGGTACGGGAGCACGTCGGTGAGCCCGGCCGCGCGCAACGCCGTCACGTCGACGGGCCCGGTGATCTCCAGATCCGCCGGATAAGCACTGGCCATCTCGGCCTTTCCGAGTCCCTGCAAGGTGTTCGCGCCCGTCAGCGTCGCGATGATCAGGCTGACGCCCAGCGCCACCACCGCGGTGACCGACGCCGCCCGGCGTGGCGCACCGCCGACCCCGCTCACCGCCAGCGCCCCGATCGTGCTGCGCCGCAACGGAACGCTGATCAGCCGGAGCACCGGCGTGATCAGCGCGGGCCCGAGCGTGATCAGCGTGCCGAACGCCAGCGCGCCGCTGATCGTGGTGCGCAGCAACAGGTCCTCGGTCATCCCGGCCGGTCGCCGCTTGCTCGCGAGCCCCTCGACCGCGACGTTCACCAGCAGCACGGCGGCGGCTGAGCCCATCAGGATCCCGGACACCCAGCGCAGCCCGCCGATCCGGCTCTTGGCGTCCTGGACGGCAGAGGTGCGCAGCGCCTCCAGTGGCGAGACCTTGGCCGCGGACCACGCGGGCGCCAGCACGGCGAGCGTCGTCAGCACGAACGACCCGAGGACCACGATCA
Organism: Lentzea sp. NPDC054927; assembly: GCF_053610285.1. Classification (NCBI taxonomy): domain Bacteria; kingdom Bacillati; phylum Actinomycetota; class Actinomycetes; order Pseudonocardiales; family Pseudonocardiaceae; genus Lentzea; species Lentzea sp. NPDC054927. Next base: position 71,487 of record NZ_JBSGXZ010000026.1, on the reverse strand, counting down.
ACGCAGGCGTGAGGGGAAAGCCCGGCGCCACCAGGCCGGCCAGCGGCACGAGCTGCCCCGCGCCCACCGCCAGCGCGACCCCGGCGATCGACGCCAGCAGCCCGGTGAGCGCGCCTTCGACGATCAGCCCCCGCGCCAGTCGTGCCCGCGAAGCACCGACAGCTCGCAACAACGCGAGCTCGCGCATCCGTTGCGCGAACACGATCCGGAACGTCGAGGTGGAGACCAGCGCGGCCACGATCATGGCCACCGTGACGAACGCGCCGAGCAACGCGAACACCTCGACCAGCTTCGCGGCCTTGACCGCGAGCGACCGTTCGGTGATGTCCTTGGCGAGCACCGTCGAGTAGGCGAAGAACGCGGCGATCGAGATCGACAGAACGGGCAGGAACCTCCTCACGCGGCCACCGCCTGAACGACGCGTCCGTCGGCCATCCGCACCACGGCGTCGGCGTAGGAGGCCGCCCGGTCGTCGTGCGTGACCATCACGATCGTCTGGCCGAAATCTCGCACGGCCTGCCGCAACAGGTTCAGCACGTCCGCGGAGGCCCGCGAGTCCAGGTTTCCCGTCGGTTCGTCGGCGAAGATCACCTCGGGCCGCGTGACCAGCGCACGCGCCAGCGCCACCCGCTGCTGTTGCCCGCCGGACATCTCCGACGGCCGGTGCGACAGCCGTGACGACAGCCCCAGCACCTCCACGAGCTGCGTGAACCAGGCGCGATCGGGCTTGCGTCCTGCCAGGTTGAGCGGCAGCAGGACGTTCTGCTCGGCGGTCAGCGTCGGCAGCAGGTTGAACGCCTGGAAGACGAACCCGATCCGATCGCGCCGCACCTTGGTCAGCGCGTTGTCGGAGAGCCGGGTGAGGTCCTTGCCGCCCAGCAGCGCGGCTCCGGACGTGGCCGTGTCGAGCCCGGCCAGGCAGTGCATGAGGGTCGACTTGCCGGAACCGGACGGTCCCATGATCGCGCTGAAGGCGGCGGGCCGGAACCCGACGGTCACCCCGTCGAGTGCTCGAACCGCGGTGTCGCCGGAGCCGTACACCTTCACGAGGTCGACCGCGGCGGAAGCGTAGTTGTTCACATGACGAGCCAAAGGCAGAAAGCGACGGAAAACCTCCGTCCCGAGCACGGCTCGCCTCTGTCTTTCGGCCGATCTGCGGAACACGGGCAACTGCATAAGGTCATGGCCATGCTCTGGAGGTACGGCGCGATCGCCGCACTGATCGCCGCCGCGTTCGTGGACTGGTACTACGGCCTGTTCAAGTCGCCCGGTCTCCACCCTTGGACCGGCTGGGCCGCGTTGGCGTGCATCCTGCTGCCCGCGTTCGCCTGGCTGCGGCCCCACCGCGTGCTGGCCGCCGTCGCCGCCACCGCGTGTTTCACGTACACGCTGGTCAACCCGCTGGAGAAGGAGTTCGGGCTCGCCGAGGGCCTGGCGCTCACCGGGGTGCTGGCGGTCACCACCTACCGCGCGAAGTCCTGGCGGGACGCGCCGCTGATCGGCTGGATCGTCATCGCGCTGGTCACCCAGCCGGTGCGGTACCCGCTCGGCAGCACCGAGCTGACCCTGGCGATGGGTCTGCTCGTCGTCGCGATCGGCGTGCTCGCGCTCGTCGGCTACCTCCGCCTGCTGGGCAACGCCAGGGAGAAGCAGGTCGCGGCCGTCAAAGCCGAGCAGAAGGCCGAGTTCGCGAGGGACCTGCACGACTTCGTCGGCCACCACATCACCGCCATGGTCGTGCTGGCCCAGGGCGCGAGCCGGATCGTCGAACGCAACCCGGCGCAGGCGAAGCAGGCGCTCGAACGCATCGAGGAAGCCGGCGGCGAGGCGATGACCGCGATGCGCCGCATGATCGGCATGCTCCGTGACGACGCCCCCGTGGCACCGGTCGCGGGCATCGTGGACATCGAGCCGCTGATCGAGGCCGAACCACGGGCGACCCTCGCGATCGACGGTGACACCGGGAACCTGCCGCTGGAAGTCGCCAGCTCGGTCCACCGGGTCGTCATGGAGTCGTTGACCAACATCAGGAAACACGCCCAGGAAGCGACCAAAGTGGACGTCCAGATCCACACCACGCCGGACTGGGTCACCGTCAAGGTCTCCAACGACGGCAGGCCCGCGAGACAGGGCAACGGCTTCGGCCTCATCGGGCTCACCGAGCGCGTGCAGGCGCTCGGCGGCAGGATCAAGGCGGGTCCCGGTATCGACGGCGGCTGGGTCGTCGACGCCGCACTCCCCACAGGAAAGGCCACTGCGTGATCAGGGTTCTCGTCGCGGACGACCAGGCGATGGTGCGCACGGGGTTCGGCATGATTCTGGGTGCTGAGCCGGACATCGAGGTCGTGGCGGAGGCACAGGACGGCGTCGAGGCCGTTGCCGAAGCACGGCGTACCAAGCCGGATGTCGCGTTGATGGACATCCGCATGCCGCGCATGGACGGACTCGAAGCGCTCAAACAGATCGCGAACGACGTCCACGTGGTGGTGTGCACGACGTTCGACCACGATGAGTACGTACACACAGCGTTGAAGAACGGCGCGTGCGGGTTCCTTCTGAAGGACGCCGGCCCGAACCTGCTCATCGAAGCCGTCCGTGCGGCCGTCACGGGCGATGCGCTCATCAGCCCGTCGATCACCGTCCGGCTGTTGCAGCACATGAACGCACCGGCGTCACAACAGCCGCACAACCTCTCCGCGCGCGAGCTCGACGTCGTGAAGCTCGCCGCGGTGGGCAGGACGAATGCCGAGATCGCGCAGGAACTGTTCATCTCCATCGGCACGGTGAAGACGCACCTGGCGAGCGTTCAGGCCAAATTGGACGCGCGCAACCGCGTCGAGATCGCCGCCTGGGCGTGGGAAACCAGGGTGGTCGGCCAAAAGTAGGACCCAGAACCGGTCTGCGGACAGAAGTCCCGTTCCCCGAACATCACCAGAATTCGAGCCATGAAGAAACTCCTCCTGCTGATTCCCGTGCTGGCGCTCGCGGCTTGTGGCCAGAAGAGCTACACCTACGAGGCTTTCTACGACGTGGAAGGCACGGGCAAGGCCGAGATGACGCTGGTCGTCCCCGGCGGCGCCACCGAGACGCAGACCGTCGACCTGCCGTTCAAGGACCGCGCGATGCTCGCCAACGACCTCGGCAAGATCACGCTCACGGTCAAGCCGCAGAACGGCCAGGCCACCTGCAAGTTGCGGGTGGAGAAGGAAAAGGAGATCACGAACGCGGGCAGCCCCGCGACGTGCGAGTACGACATCACCGAGGACACCGACAACTGAGTGATCCGTTAAACCTTGCCGGTCATCGTCAATTCCACTAGGAATCGCGCATGAGGCGAATCGCAGCTGGCCTGGCAGTGGCGGCACTGGCCGTTGGACTCATCACCACCGGGACCGCGTCCGCGCAACCATCTGCGGAGCCGTCCGGGCAGTCCGGAGCACGGCCTGACTGCGGTTACACCGTGACGCCGGACGAACCTCCCGCTCGTCCGGTGTCCGTTCCCCACAACCCGTGGTTCACCAAGGGCAAGGTCCTGGTGAAGGTCAAGACGAACCAGGGCGACATCCCGCTGGTGCTCGACCGCTCCAAGGCGGCCTGCACCGCGCACAGCTTCATCCACCTGGCCCATCGCGGCTTCTACAACCAGACCGAGTGCCACCGCCTCACCGCGTACCCGACGCTGAAGGTGCTGCAGTGCGGCGACCCGTCCAACACGGGCGAGGGCGGCCCCGGCTACAAGTACAAGGACGAGCTGCCGACGGACCTGCAGCCCGCGCCGAACGACCCGACGGGCCTGCGCCGCATCTACCCGCGCGGCACGCTCGCGATGGCCAACGCCGGCCCGGACACGAACGGCTCGCAGTTCTTCCTCGTGCAGAGCGACAGCATCCTGCGCCCGAACTACACGGTGTTCGGCCAGATCCTGCCCGAAGGCCTGAAGACGCTCGACAAGATCGCGGCGGGCGGCATCGCGGGCGAGAACCCGCTGGACGGCCGCCCGAACATCAAGTCCGAGCTCAAGTGGGTGCTCCCGCTCGGCCTCTAGCCGCTGACGGCCCAGCCCGTCAGCGCTCCGTAGAACGCGTCCGAGAGCCGCCGGACCACCTGATCATCAGGTAGTCCGGCGGCTTTCGTCAGATCGATGATCTCGCGCGGGTCGAACAGCGCGTTGTGCAGAAACCGTGCCACGGACAGCAAAGCGTCCGGCAGCGCCAGATCGATCAGCACTCCGCGCAACGCCCGGTCCCACGCGCTGCACGACAACGACGTCATCGCGTCGGCGGAATGCAGCCGTTCCAGGAAGCCGTGCTGCGACCAGAACCGCACGATCACAGGGCCGTGCACGTTCTGCATCTTCACCCAGCGTGCGGCCTGATGTTCGAACAACTCCTTGCCGGTCTTGCGGGATCGTTCACCGTGCTCGATCAACGACGCGATGACGTCCTCGTGGTAGGCGGTCACAAGTGCTTCCACGGACGGAAAGTGGCGGTACGCCGTCGCTTGGGAAAGCGCCGCCTTGCGCGCGATGGACTGCATCGTCGCCGTTGCTGGTTCAGCTCGCAGGACGTGCGTAGCCGCATCCAGCAATCGCTTGCGGTTGCGGCGCGCGTCACTGCGGCTGCTTGTCTCCTCCGGCAGAGCGTCCTCCCACCCGCGAACCCCGTTGGGAGTGCAGGATAAGGGGAACGATCAACGGAATGAGGCGATTCCGGTCAACGCGTGGCCGATGGATAGCAAATGGATGTCCGAGGTGCCCTCATAAGTCAGCACGGATTCCAGGTTGTTCGCGTGGCGCAACGGCGAGTACTCCAACGAGATGCCGTTGGCGCCGAGGATGGTCCGGCTTTCCCTGGCGATCGCGATGGCCGACTCGACGTTGTTGTACTTGCCCATGCTGATCTGCTCCGGCTTCAACGTGCCGGCCTCCTTGAGCCCCGCGAGGTGCAACGCCAGCAACATCGCGGTGCTGACCTGCACGGACATGCTCGCGAGCTTCCGTTGCGTCAGCTGGAACGCGGCGATCGGCTTGTCGAACTGGATGCGCGTGCCGGCGTAGTTCAGCGCCGCCTGCAACGAATCCCGCGCGGCACCGACCGCACCGAACACGATCCCGAAGCGGGCTTCGTTGAGACACGAAAGGGGAGCGCGCAAGGAAGTCGCGAGCGGCAGCCGAGCGCTTTCCGGCAGTCGCACGTCCTCCAGGATCAACTCGGAGGTGACGGATGCTCGCATTGACAGCTTGTTCTTGATGTCCCTGGTCGAGAATCCAGGAGTGCCGCGGGGAACGAGGAATCCTCGAATTCCCTCCTCGGTCTGCGCCCACACGGTGGCGACGTCCGCCAGACCGCCGTTGGTGATCCACATCTTGGTGCCGTTGAGCACCCAGTCCGATCCGTCCCGCACGGCCCGCGTGCGCATCCCGGACGGGTTGGAGCCGAAGTCCGGCTCGGTCAGCCCGAAGCACCCGATCGCCTCACCCGCGGCCAGCCGCGGCAGCCACTCCTGCTTCTGCTCCTCCGAGCCGTACTTCCAGATCGAGTACATCGACAGCGAACCCTGCACCGACACGAAGCTGCGGATCCCGCTGTCCACGGCCTCCAGCTCCAGGCACGCGAGGCCGTACGCCAACGCCGACGTGCCCGCGCACCCGTAACCCTCGAGGTGCATGCCCAGCACGCCGAGCTTGCCGAGCTCCTGCGCCAGTTCGCGCGGCAGGACGCCCTGCTCGAACCAGGAACCGATGTGCGGCCGGACGTGATCGGACAGGTACGCCGCGACGGTGGCCTGGATGTCGCGCTCCTCGTCGCTCAGCAACGACGGGATGTCCAGCAACTGCAACGGGTCCTGCACTGGGTCCGGCACTTCACTGCTCCAGCTTCGGCGGGCGCAGCCGGTAGGTGACCGGCGTGCGCGACAGGCGGATGGGGTTCGCGACGAGCGTCATGTCGTCGATCGTCGCGGTGGGGTTGAGGTCCAGCGACTCGGCCAGCGCGAACGCGCGCGCCACGTCGTTCACCGGACCGCACGGAACACCAAGGGGTGTCAGCGTTTCGAACCAGTGCTGCGCCGGGCGCGCCTTGAGCCGGGCCGAGAGGATCTCGAACAGCTCGTCGACGTGCTCGACCCTGTCCGAGTTCGTCACGAACCGCGGATCCGTGGCCAGCTCCGGCACGTCCAGCACCGAACACAGGCGGCGGAACTGCCTGTCGTTGCCCACCGCGAGGACGATCTGCTGGTCGACGGTGGGGAACACCTCGTACGGCGCGATCGACGGATGCCGGTTGCCCATCGGCTTCGGGATCGCCCCGGCCAGCGTGAAGCCCGCGCTCTGGTTCACCATGCTGGACAGCAGCACCGTCAGCAGGTCCAGCTCCACGAGCTGCCCCTGCCCGGTCGCCTCCCGGTGCCGCAGCGCCGCCAGGATGCCCACACAGGCGTGCAACCCCGTGAGGACGTCGACCAGCGCCACGCCGGTCTTCACCGGCTCGTACGGACCGGGCCCGGTCACGCTCATCAACCCGCCCACGGCCTGCACGAGCAGGTCGTAGCCGGGCATGTCCGCGCCCTTGCCCGAACCGAACCCCGAGATCGAGCAGTAGACGAGGTCGTCACGCTTCAACGACTCGTAGTCCAGCCCGAACTTCTTCATGGTGCCCGGTTTGAAGTTCTCCACCACCACGTCCGCACGCGCGATCAGCTCGCGCGCCTGCTCCCGGCCCGCCTTGGTCGACAGGTCGATCTGCACGGACGTCTTGTTCCTGTTGACCGACAGGAAGTACGTCGCCTCGTCCTCGTGGTGCGGCGGACCCCACGTGCGGGTCTCGTCGCCCCGGCCCGGTTGCTCGACCTTGATCACCTCGGCACCGAGGTCGCCGAGCATCATCGTCGCGTACGGCGCCGCCAGCACCCGGCTGAAGTCCGCGATCACCACGCCTTCGAGCGAGCTCATGCGACCCGCCCCCGCAGCTTCATCGCGGCCAGCACGCGGTCCTGCGCCAGCTCGCGCGCGGCCACATGTGTTGTGGTGCCCCGGTTTCTCGCCTCGACGATGACGTTCGCCGCGTTCGCCCTCAGCTTCGAGGACACGGCCTCCAGCACCGTCGCGGGGTTCACCGGGAACGGCGAGTACCGCGCGTCCATCCCGAACGCCGCCGCGACCACGCCACCGGCGTTCGCGATGAAGTCCGGCACGACCGTGATCCCGCGTTGCGCGAGAACCTCCTGCGCCGCAACGGAAGTCGGCAGGTTCGCGCCCTCGACCACCAGGGTGGTGTCGAGCTCGCCCGCGAGTTCCGCGTCGATCACGTCCTGCATCGCGGCCGGCACCAGCACGTCGCACGGCACCCGGAGTTCGGCACCGAGCTCGCGGACGTCGCCGTACTCCTTGACCGCGAGGTCGCCGATCTCCGCTCGCAGCTTCAGCAGTTGTGCGACGTCCAGCCCGTTGGAATCCACCAACGCGCCGTGCACCGACGACACGGCAACGACGACAGCGCCCAGTTCGGTGAAACGCTTCGCCGCCGCGGCACCGACCGCGCCGAACCCTTGCACGGCCACGCGTTTGCCGCGCAGCACCATCAGTTCGTCCGCCACCTCGGCCACGCCGTACCCGGTGACGCCCAGCTCGTCGTACGGAAGACCGCCGAGTTGAGCCGGTGCGCCCATCATAGCGCCGCGGTCCGACAGTTCGTCCTGGACGATCGCCGCGTCCCGTTCGGTGAGGCCCATGTCGAGCCCGAGCACGTACTCGCGCGGCACCTCGTTGGAGAGCTTGCGCGCAAAAGCCCGCAGCGCTGCTTCCTTGCCGGGAGAGGAAGGATCGAACACGATCCCCGCCTTGGCGCCGCCGAAGAACAGGTCGACCCCCGCCCACTTCCACGTCATCACGCGCGCGAGACGGGCTATCTCCGCGACGGTCACGTGCGGGCTCATCCGCGTGCCGCCCTTACCCATGCCCCGCGCGGTGTTGTCGATGACCAGCACACCCTTCATCCCGGTGCGCCGGTCGGACACGCAGACGACCTTCTCGGGTCCCCACTCGTCCATGAGCTGGAGAACGTCCATCAGCATTCCCTCACACGCAGTTGAGTTCCGGGCGCGCCTGGTCGGCGGCGAACCTGGAGGCGTCCAAACTGGACACGTCGACGAACGGCTCGCGGTCGAGCACGAGGTCGCGCACGACCTCCCCGACCGCGGGGCCCTGGAGGAAACCGTGGCCGGAGAAACCCGTGGCGTAGAAGAACCGGCCGGCCGAGCCGATCAGCGCGTTGTGGTCCGGCGTCACCTCGTACAGCCCCGCCCACCCGTTGCGCACGCCCACGTCCAACAACCTCGGTGCGCGCGCTCGGATCGCTTCGGTGAGCCGCGGCAGCCACGCGTCGGACATGTCCAGCTTGAAGCCCGGCGTCTCGTCCGGGTCGGACATGCCGAACAGCAGCCCGCGGCCCTCGCGGTGGAAGTAGAAGGTGCTGCCGAAGTCGATGGTGAAGGGCACCACCCGATCGTGTAGTTCGGGCATGGGCTCGGTGAACATGATCTGCCGCCGCAACGGGGAAACCGGCAGGTCAACGCCCACCATCTCGCCGATCGACCGCGACCAGGCACCGGCCGCGCAGACCAAAGTCCCGGCCGAAACCTCTCCGCGGTCGGTCTGGACGCGAAAAGTGTCAGACCCCGTCCCTACGATCGATCTCACGGTGGTTCTGGTGTGGAAGCGGACACCGAACCGGCGGGCCGCGGTGGCATAACCGAGGACCACGGACTCTGGCGTGCAGTGTCCGGCGTCCGGAGAGAAGGTCGCCGCGAGCAGGCCGTCCGTTTCGATCAACGGCGACATCCGTCGTGCTTCCTCGGCAGTCAGCATCTGGCTGCGCACGCCGAGGGAGTTCTGGAGGTCGACGTTGCGCTCGAACGCCGTGACGTGTTCCCGAGAGGAAAGGAGGAACAGATAGCCGACCTGGTGGAGATCGATCTCCTGCCCGGGTCGCTGCGGAAAGCGCTGGAACAGTTCGATGGATCGAGCTCCGAGCCTGATGTTCAGCTCGTCGGAGAACTGGGCGCGCACCCCACCCGCTGCTTTGCAGGTGGAGCCGGAGCCCAGCTCGTCCTTCTCCACGACCACGACATCCCGGATGCCTGCCTCGGCGAGGTGAAAGGCGATGGACGTCCCCATCACCCCGCCGCCGATGACGACGACCTCGGCCTGACTTGGCAGCTCAGGCCAGCCGGTAGTCAAGGTTCGCCTCGATCGCGAGAGTGTCCATCTGCGCCTTCTGCAGCTTCCCCGAGTAGTCCCAGTTCATGGACTGCCAGCGGGTGAACTGATCGAGCACCCACACGCCCGACTGCCGGGAGCCGTTGCCGCTCTTGCCGTTGCCGCCAAACGGCAGGTGCGCTTCGGCCCCGGACGTCGAGTTGTTGACGCTGACCATGCCGGCGGAGATGCCGGCGCGGAACCGGAAGGCCTTGTTCGGGTCCGTGGTGTAGATCGAGCACGACAGGCCGTAGCCCGGCTTGTTGCCGAGCTCGATCGCCTCGTCCAGGTCCGAGTACTTCATGACGCCGACGATCGGGCCGAACGTCTCCTGGAGGAACAGCTCGTCGTCGGCACGCACACCGGAAACGATTGCGGGGTGGTAGAAGAAGCCGTTCTCCCCAGTGAAACCGTTGCGGGAGCTGGCAGCCGTGATGCGGCCGGTCGGGCCGTGCACCGTGTGGTGCTCGCCGATCCAGCCGAGGTACTTCTCGTACGCCAGTGCGAACTTCTCGTCCAGCAACGGTCCATAGAGGACATCGCCTGCCGGGTCGCCCACGGTGGCGCCGGCGACGGCCTCGACGAACCGGGACAGGAACTCGTCGTACACCGACTCGTGCACGATCGCCGTGCCGAGCGAGGTGCAGCGCTGGCCCGCGGAGCCGAAGCCGGCGAACAGCGCGCCCTGCACGGCCAGGTCCAGGTCGGCGTCCTCGGTGACGACCATCGGGTTCTTGCCGCCCAGCTCCAGGCACGGCGTCTGGAGGTGGCGGCCGCACAGTTCGCCGATGCGCACACCGACCTCGCTGGACCCGGTGAAGCCGACCTTGTCGACCAGACCCTGCTGCAGCGCCTGCTCCAGGCCGTTGAACGTCTCCGACCCCTCGGCGAAGACGATCTCGAACACGCCGGCCGGAATGCCGGCGGCCTGGAACACGTCGTAGAAGGCCTGGGCCGACGCGGCGGAGTACTCGGCGGGCTTCCACACGACCGAGTTGCCGCACAGCAGCGCCGGGATGATGTACCAGGACGGCACGGCGACCGGGAAGTTGCCGGCGGTGATGATCGCCGCCACGCCGACCGGGTTGCGGAACGTGAAGAGCTGCTTGTCGGCCATCTCGGACGGGACGGTCTGCCCGTAGAGGCGCCTGCCCTCGCCGACGAAGAAGTTGGCGGTGTCGACGATCTCCTGGACCTCGCCGCGGGCCTCGGCGATCGGCTTGCCGATCTCGCGGGTCACCAGCTGGGCGAGCGGCTCGAAGTTCGCCTCGACGAGCCGGCCGATGTTGCCGATGACCTGTCCACGCACGGGCGCGGGCACGCGGGCCCACGCGCGCTGTGCCGCCTTCGCCCGCTGTGCTGCGTCGACGAAGGTGCGGCTGGTCCCGAGCTCGATCTCGGTGACCACGTCGGAGGTGTTCGACGGGTTCGTGGAGACATAGGGCATGCATCCACCCTGGTAGTTGCCCGATGGATTCGCCAGGGGTTGCAGAATGAAACCTCGCGAAGTCGAGCATAAGCTGACCTGGTGCTCAACCCGGTCCATCTCCGCACGCTCGTCGAGGTCGTGAAAACGGGCTCGTTCGCCGAGGCCGCGCGCCGCCTCGGCTACACGTCGTCGGCCGTCTCGCAGCAGATCTCGGCGTTCGAACGCGCCGTCGGCGTGACGCTCTTCGAACGTGAGGCGCACTCGATCAGGCCGGCCAGCGCCGCGCTGCTGATCGCCGACCGCGGTGGCGAGTTGCTGGCCGCGTTCGACGGCTTCGAGCACGAGGTGAAGGCGATGGTGCAGGGTCTGCGGGGGCGCCTGCGGATCGGCACGTTCCCCACGGCCAGCTCGCGGGTCGTGCCCAAGGCGGTGGCGAAGCTGTCGGCCGACCTGCCGGACGCCGAGATCCGTCTCGACGAGGCCGAGCCGGACGACGTGCTGCCGCTCGTGCTGACCGGCGAGCTCGACCTCGCGCTGGTCTACGCCTACGACCTGGTGCCGCAGACGTGGCCGGAAGAGCTGACGGTGTTGCCGTTGCTGGACGAGTCTCTGCTGGTCATGGTGCCGGCCGAGCACCCGGCCGCGAAGAACAACCTCAAACTCGAAGATCTCAAGGACGAACGCTGGATCGCGTCACGTGACGGCACCTCTGGAGCCACGTGTCTCACGCGCTTGTGCGCCGCGTCGGGGTTCGCTCCCAAGATCGCCTTCCGGAGCAACGACTACGAGGTCGTGCAGTCGCTCGTGGCAGCAGGTGTCGGCGTCGCACTGGTGCCCGCGCTCGGTTACAAGGGGCTGCCCGGTACGCACGCGATGCCGTTGCGCAGCAAGCCGTTGCGCAGGCACGTGCATGTCGTCCACCGCACCGCGAACACCAACCCGTTGCTTCGTGACGCGGTGAACGCTCTTCAGGAAGTGTGCGAAAACGCCGTGGGCGGCTACATCTCCCAACCGTGACCGCGGCTACTCGCCGGTCTGGCCGTCGGCGAGCTCGCGGAGCAGATCCAGATGCCCGACGTGCCGTGCGGTCTCCTGCGTCACGTGGGCCAGGATCCACCGCACGGTGAACGTCTCGTGCGCCGCGTTGTCGTCGGGACCGCGCTGCTTCAACGCCTCGGCGTTGGCCCACTCCTCGCGATAGGCCTGGATCAACGACTCGGGTGTGTCGTCGTCGACGAGGTCCCACGACGGATCCGGATCGCCCTTCCACAACGACGGCAGATCCAGTCCCGCGCCCGCGATGCACAGCCAATACCGTTCCACCGCAACAAGATGCTTGAGCACGCCGAGCGCGGTCAGCTTCGGCGACGTGGCGATCGGGGCCGCCGCGGCCTGGTCGCGGGTCAGCCCGTCGACCTTCAGCACGGCGGTCTTGCGGAGGAAGTCCAGGAACTCCCAGGCGAGCACGCCTTCGTCCGTGGCGAGGTTCGCGGGCCAGCTTCGCGTCATCCGGTGAGTTTGTCAGCGGTCAGTAGTAGCGGCGCAGCTGGGGCCAGATGACGTCCCATGATTCCGTTGGGGCCGTGCACATCCAGAGTTCTGTGCCGTCCTCTTCGTTCTCGATGACGTTGTGGTGCTGTGCGACGCGCTTGCACCCGGTGAACGGCGGTGTGTTGAAGCCGACGAGCAGCACGTTCTTGTTCAACGTGACAGGAGGTCCCCAGTCGTAGAACGACATGTGGCCGGAATGGACCTGGATCGCCGTGAAGGCCTCGATCGCACCGGCCTGGCCGTAGTTGCGAGTGATCACGACGGGCCGGTCGTTCGACCAGTACGCCTTTTCGACGGTGTTGGCGAACTCGTGCCAGCCGACCTGCTCGCCGGGCTCCTGGTTGATCGCCAGGATCGGGCCGATCGCCTCCTTCGGCAGCACCGGCAGCGAGATCACCGCCGCGGGTACCACACTGGCGACCACCAGCACCGCGCCGATCGCCTTGCGGCGCAACAACCATTCCTGGGCCTGCCGCGAGCCCGCCGCCAGCAGCACGAGCAACAACGACACCGCGTAGTACGGCTTGCCGCCCGTGATCAGCGTCATCGCGCACAGCACCGGGTAGGCGAGTGCGATGGAGCGCAACGTCCTGTCGCGCCACAGGTTCCGGAACCCGATCACCCACACCGGTACCAGGAGCGGTGACAGCAGAAGGATCTGCATCGGCACGAACATGACGCGGTTCTCGAAGCCGCCGTCCTCGCTGATGCCCTGCGCGACCGTGAGCAACGGGAAGTCGTGCAACGCCTGCCACGCCACCACCGGAGCTGCGATCACCATGCCCACCGCGATGCCCGCGGGCAGCCACCACGTGCGGAACACACCGCGCGGCCCGGTGATGAGCAACGAGATCGCCAACGCCGCGACCAACAGCAGGAGCAACCACTTGTTCGCGAGCCCGACCCCGATCGCCGCGCCGATCGCGAGCCACCACCGGCCGTCCCCCGACTTGAGCAGCCTGATCGTGAAGTACCCGATCAGCGTCCAGATCAGCAGGTCGAGCGTCGCGGTCGACAGCATGTGGTCCACCGCGAGCACGTACGACCCCGTGGCCGAGGCAGCGGCGGCGAACACCGCGCCGCCACCGAGTTCCTTGGCGATGAGCGCGACCACGATCGTTGTCGCGAGTGCCATCAACGTCGCCACGACCCGAAGTCCCGTGGGCGTCTTGCCGAACAACTCCGTCGAGACGTCGGCGAGGAACGGCGTCATCGGCGGCTGGTCCACATATCCCCACGCGCGCCGGTCGCCGGCCGCCATGAAGTAGAGCTCGTCCCGGTGGAACCCGTACCGGCCGGACACCGCGGTCAGCACCACCGCCTGCACAGCGAGCACGATCCCCAGCCCACGCCTCATGGGCGGACGGTACCCAGCGGGTATCTGATCAGGTGGCGTTTTTGCGGTACCAGCGGGGCGAGGTGTTGATCGGGGGCTTGAGGCTCGCGTTGACCACGATCATGGTGGGGCCGGTCGCGCCGGACAGGGCTTCGCGGAGCTCGTCGAAGCCGTCGAGCGTGACCGCGGGGATCCCGAAGCTCTCCGCCAGCTTCGCGAAGTCGGGCCTCGTGAGGTCCACCCCGCTGATGGCGTGGTTCGCGACCTGCTGGTCGTACCGGAGCATCCCGTACCCGCCGTCGTCGACGAGCACGATCGTCAGCGGCAGGTTCTCCTGCCTGAGCGTCGCGAGGTCCCCGCACGCGAACAGGAACCCGCCGTCGCCCACCACCGCGATCGCCGGGCCGTCGATTGCCGCCCCGAGCGCAGCAGGGAACCCGAACCCGAGCGTTCCCCACCCGACCGGGTATGCCAGCCCGCGCGGCTTGGTGACGTGGTGGAAGCCGCCGATCCAGTAGCCGGGGATGCACATGTCGGCGACGATCGTGGCGTCGGTGCCCTCGAGCGCCTTCAACAACGTCACGGCTTCGGGAGAGTCGGCTTCTGCCAGCGCCCGCACTTCGGCGTTGACCGCTGCGACGTCCACGACGGCCTCTTTGCCGCTCACCCTCGCCGCGAGTGCCGCCGTGACGATGGCCGCATCGCCTTCGATCGTGACGTCCGCGGGGTAGTTCTTGTTCGCTTCCGCTTTGTCGATGTTGACGGCCACCAGCTTGCGCGGCTTCGGCTGCAACCAGTTCTGCGTCATCATGCCGTCGAAGTCCGTGCCGATCGCGATGACGAGATCGGCCTCGTCCCACAACTTGCCCACGGGCGGTGCGTGCACCGGCCCTCGCACGACATGAGGGCTGTCAACGAGACCGCGAGCCCCGTAGGTGGTGACGATCGGCGCCTGCAACCTGGCCGCCAGCGCCCCGACCGCCGCTCCTGCTCCCGACCGCGCCGCGCCACCGCCGGCCCAGATCAGCGGCCTCTCCGCCGCGGCGATCAGCCTCTCGGCCTCGGCGAGGTCCGGGAACAGGTAGGTCTGCCCCACCTTCGCCACCGCGTGGTGCGACACCTCGGCGGACAGGAAATCCGTTGGCACACCGAGATAAACCGGTCCGTGCGGGCTGAGCACCGCCTGCTGCACCGCCTTGTCGGCGCACGCCCCCAGCTCCTGCGCGGCGGGCACGTCGAACGCCGCCTTGGTGACCGGCCCGAACATGGCCTTCTGATCCCGGGTTTCGTGCAGCACGCCCCGGTAGACCCCCGGCCGCCTGAGCGTGGACGGGATGTCCGTGGCGATCACCAGCACCGGGCTGCCCGACGCCCACGCCTCACCGGTGGCGCCCAGCGTGTTCGCCGCGCCCGGCCCGGTGGTCACGACCGCCACGCCGAGCTTGCCGGTGGTCCTTGCGTAGCCGTCCGCCGCGTAGACCGCCGTCTGCTCGTGGCGTACCCCGACCATGCGGATGCCGGGGTGCTTCCGCAACGCCTCCCAGATGGCGAGGTTGTGCACGCCGGGCAGGCCGAACACGACCTCGACGTCGTGCGCGGCCAGCACTTCCAGGAGAACCTCGGCGCCTCTGGGCATGATCCGACGCTAAGGCCTGCTTACGACCTCGACAACGGGTCAGCAGGAGGTCTGGTGCTCAGGCTCACGTGCACCACGGCTCGTGCGGACGTTCCGATACTCGGCGTGAGAACGACTTGGCGGAAAGTGTCCGTTGTTCGATCGGTGGTTGCGGAATCGAGGAAGCCGAATCCGGATCGATGCCGTGGTGTGTGAGGAATTCGACGTCGCTGTTGCACCATTTCACCCTCTGGGGTGAATTGGTTGCGCGGGTCGGCCCAGGGCGGCGGACCTGTTCGGCAGAGCGGGCGAACCGCGGCCCGACGCCGGTCCGTGCCCTGTGGTTAGGTGAATTCCACCTGGCGCAGCACTCCGACCGGCCGGGACGTCGTGCGCAGCGCCTTTTCCGCAATGGCCGAATTGAATAGGAGCGTCGAGGTGGCGTGGACACTCCCGTTTCCCGGCGATTCGCGACTCCGTGAAATGGCCTTCAGATGATTGACGACTGAACCATGTTCAGGGAGTGGCCCCTTGTGCCACGATGTGCGGCGACCGCACGACCTGGGGGTAGGAGATGCTGTACTTCGGTGGGCTGTTCGGAGTGGTGATGCTGGGCATGACGGTCTTCGCCGTCGTGGACGTGATCACGACCGACGAAGGCTCGGTTCGCAATCTGCCGAAGATGCTGTGGCTTCTTCTGGTCTTGCTGTTCCCGTTGGTGGGCTCGATCGCGTGGTTCGTGGCGGGTCGTCCGGTGGTGGGGGCCGGGCGTGCGCGCTTCGGTGCGTACGAGCGCGAAGCTTCGACTTTTCCGAGTACAACCGGCCGGGGCGGTTCGCGGCCACCAATCCTGACGACGACGAGGAGTTCCTGCGCCGCTGCCGTGAGCGCGCGGAGGAACAACGACGCAAGGGACGCGAGAACCAGTGAGGAAAGTCCTGCTGTTCTTAGTTGTTCTGCTCGCCGGTTGCGGAGGCAACGCGCAGCTGGCGGCCCCGCCGAAGGCGCCGCAAACGTCCACTTCGGACAAACTGGCGCCCGCCGAGTTCCAGGCACGCTGGTGGACGTGGGCCTCCCAGCCCGCGAACTCCAACCCGGTCTCCGACACCTCCGGGCGCTTCTGCATGCGGGAACAGCCGGTCGAGGTGTGGCTGCTCGCCGGTTCCCTCGGTGACGGCCCGGTCGAGCGGCAGTGCCGCGTTCCCGCCTCCAAGCCACTGCTCGCCCCTGTCGTGAACCTCGCGAGCGATGTCGCCGGCTGCGAGACGTTCATGAAGGGCGCGCAGGGCGAGGTGCTGATGGACGGTTCCACGCAGGCGTTGACGAGGGTGTCCGCCACGCCGTTCACCTACGAGGCGCGGGCGGGCAACCCGTTCGGTGCCCAGGTCGGCCGGGTCAATTCGGTCGGGTGCGGTCTGTACGCGTGGATCACCCCGCCCGCGGCCGGTGAGCACGAGCTGGTGATCCGCGGATCGGCCGGCGGCAAGGACGTCGACGTGAAGTACAAGCTGATCGTCGGCTCGGACTGAGCGTCCGCAGGGGAAAATCGTTGTGCGGATCCGGTAACGTGGTCATCGGCGTCGAGCAGACGTGAGGCTGGAGCCGCTCCCCGGCAGTGAGTGGCACGTTCCGCCGCAGTGTTCAGCAACTCCTGCTCGCTGAAGCGAACCGACCACGTAGACGCGTGCACATGCGTCCTTGTCGGCCGAGCCGGGCGGCGGAAACGAGGACTGCTGTCATGGCACGTCTGTCCACGACGGACCAGCTCGCCGATTTGCGGCGCACCTACACGGGCGAGAACCTGTCCCAGGCGGTTCCGGCCGTCCGCGACGGGGAGGTCCTGCTGCCCGACGCGACCACCGAGGCCCAGCGTCAGCTGGAGGCCAAGGTGCTGATCGCGGCGTGCACCGCGGCGAGCATGCTCCAGCTGATGCCGCCCGCGAGCATCGTCAAGCCCGCCCACGCGTTCCGGACGGTGGAACCGGGGGAGACCCTCAAGCTGCACCTCAACGACCACGCTCTCGGCCCGCTGCTGTTCGAACTGCTGCCGCGCACCGAGGCCGGCTTCGGCATGGGCGTCGCAGGCCTCGCGCACCGGCAGTACCGGCGCTCGGCAGAGCTGACCACGGGTGACGCCGCTGTCGTGCTCGCCGGGGTCGACGAGAAGGCGTGGGACCTCGGCATGCGGTACGTGCGCTGGATGCACGACTTCCGCGGCGTCGAGTACGTCGACGGCGGCGGCAACGACGAGGAGATCGCGGAAGCGGCCACTGGGAGCGCTCTACTGCGCCGGGTACACCTGTGGCATGACGCGAGCTGGCTACGAGCACTTCCGCTGGGAACAGGGTGGTTCGTCGAGTGGCCCGGTGGCCCGGAGGAGGGCGAGATCAGGGAGAAGCTCTCCCACCCGCGGTTCGGCACGACCCGCGAGATCACGCTCCGGAGAGCAGAAGCGCCCACCGAGGACGTCGAGGAGGGCATGCGGACCTATCCGTGGCCTGAGGAGTTCGTGTCTGCCGTCACGGCTGGTGAGCCCGATCAGGGACCTCCCCGCCGGTAGACTGCGCTTTCGCCCGCAGGAACGATCGTCAGGAGGACCCCGGTGACCCAGCAGGCTGCCGAGGCCCAAGCCGAAGCCACGCGCAAGGCCCCTCGTGTGCTCGTCGCCGAGGACGAGGCGCTCATCCGTCTCGACCTCGTCGAGATGCTGCGCGAAGAGGGCTACGACGTGGCGGGCGAGGCCGCAGATGGCGAAGAGGCCATCAAGCTCGCGACCGAGCTCAACCCCGACCTGGTCATCCTGGACGTGAAGATGCCCAAGGTCGACGGGATCGAGGCGGCGCAGCAGATCGCGGGCAAGCGGATCGCGCCGGTCGTGATCCTCACCGCGTTCAGCCAGCGCGACCTGGTCGAACGCGCTCGTGACGCCGGTGCGATGGCCTACCTGGTCAAGCCGTTCGCCAAGCGGGACCTGGTGCCCGCGATCGAGCTGGCCATCAGCCGGTTCGGCGAGCTCGCGGCCCTCGAACAGGAGGTCGCCGGGCTCACCGAGCGCCTGGAGACGCGCAAGGTCGTGGAACGGGCCAAGGGCATTCTCATGACCAAGCAGGGTCTGAGCGAGCCGGAGGCGTTCCGGTGGGTGCAGCGCACCGCCATGGACCGCCGCACGACGATGAAGGCCGTCGCAGAGGCCGTCATCGAGAACTTCGGCTGAGTTCCAGCCACACGGAGTCCGTCTGCCGCCCTGGATCCTCAGGGCGCAGGCGGACTTCGACGTTGTGGCTGCCTTTCAGCGAGATCTCCAGCTCGTGCCGGCCACCGGCACCACCCGGCATCGGCAGCGTCGCGACGTGACTGCTGTCGACGTACACCTCAAAGCCCGCTATCGGCGCCACTGAGCGTGCGTGGGCGGCGTCGAGGGTGATCACCAGCGCCGCGTCGTTCGGGGTCACACGGATGAACTCAGCCGTCATCACGGGCAGAACCGGCGCGGGCTCGCCCGGCGCGGCTTCCAGCTTCATCGGCGACCGGCCCGGCACCTCCAGGTAGCTCTCGAGCACCTCGGCCTGCGACGCACCGGGCATGCGCAGCACGAACGGCGTCAGCGCGTCCGGTCCGGCCTGCCCGAGCAGCTCGGCGGGCACGTCCCCGACCAGGGTGAGCTCGCTGTCCTGCGCCCCGGACCAGCCACTCACCTCCGGGCGCAGCGGCAGCCGGGCCGAACCGAGTTGCGCGACCAGGCCGTTCGGATCGCCGCCGTCGCCCAGACGCACCGTTGCTCGTAGTCGCGCCGACGAGGCCCCACGCAACGGTGCGCGCGCCACGCCGATGCCCGGCGCCTCCTCCTCGGGCTCCAGAACGCGCAACGTCCCCGCCACGATCGGTGTCTCGATCACCTCGGGCGCCCACCGGAGCGGTCCGGTGATGCCGACCGCGTCGATTTCCACGCGTCCGGGATAGCTCGGCGGCGGGGTGGCGCTGATCAGAACGCTCGCCTCACGCCACTTGGGCACAACGGGCGAAGTTGCGACCTGTGCGCCGTCTTGCAGAACGCGCACACCGTTACGTGTGAGCACTACTTCGAATCGATGCAGAACGCCCGCACCACGCGTGCCGGGTGACACGGAGTCGTCCACCACCACCCGTATCGCATCAGCGGGAGGTATGGGTCCGACGCGATCCGGTGTTCCCGGGACCAGGTCGAGCACGAGTTTCCCGCGCGGCCCGGCCGCGTCCGTCACGACGGCCACCCGGCCCAGCTCGTCTGATTCGTTCAGCTGAAGCGGTGTCCGTGCGCGCAACACGGCCGTGTCGTTCCCGCACGGCATGTCGATCACCAGCCGACCGCCCGGCCCGGAGCTCGGGTTCACGCAACCAGGGCGGCCGCTCAGGTGGTAGCGGCGTTGCAGCGAACTGTCGTCGAAGTCGTCGAGCCATCCCTTCACCGCCTCCTGCCACACGCCGCCACCAGGTCGTATCTCGGACCTGGCGGCGAGAGAGCGCTGCCCGAACGCGTCCACGGCCCGCACGTCCACCTGTCCGGAACCCGCGATCTCGGGCGACGCGACGAGCTTGCCGAGGACCTCGTAGCCGGCCGCGCCGGTCACGGGCGCCCAGTGGACCCGGCCGTCGCTGCTCCATACGGAGGACGGCGCGTTGAGCGGAGCCGGCTGAGACGGCAACTTGACGAAATCCGCCGCGAACTTCGTCAGCCGAACTGGCT
This sequence comes from Lentzea sp. NPDC054927, assembly GCF_053610285.1. NCBI lineage: Bacteria > Bacillati > Actinomycetota > Actinomycetes > Pseudonocardiales > Pseudonocardiaceae > Lentzea > Lentzea sp. NPDC054927. The sequence goes on along the minus strand of NZ_JBSGXZ010000026.1, from coordinate 51,580 downwards.
GTGAACTGGGCTTCTTGGCTGCATCATCGGTCTCGCGCAAGACCAGCACCGCGGCGACGAGCACAGCGGCGGCGCCAACGGCCGCGATCACCCGACGACGCGGAGTCATACGTCCAGGTTATGGCAGCCGTCCAAAGAGTGAACGAAGGTTACGGTATGTGACATTGCTTAAGTGAAACATAACGCCGCGTTGCGTTATGGTCACGAGCCCATTGGCTTTGATGACTGGGGTCACAGTCATCGCCTAGGTTCCGGCCATCCCTCAGGAGAGGGTGATGGAGCGGTGCGCGGAGAACTCGCGTTGCCGGGAGCAGGGATAGAGGAGGGACATCACGTGCGTAAGCACTCTGTGAAGTCCGCTGCGATTGTCGGCGCCACGCTGCTTGTCGTCGCAGCCTGTGGCTCGAACAAGAATGAAGGCGGCACTGCGGGGGGCAGCTGCGACACGTCGAAGGGCACCTTGACCGTCGGCGTGGTCGCCCCGCTGTCCGGCAACCTGTCCGCTCTTGGCCTCGGCATCAAGCAGTCCGCCGAGCTCGCCGTGGACGAGGCGAACAAGAAGTGCACGGTCAAGGGTTACAAGCTGAACGTGTCCGCTCAGGACGACGAGGCCAACCCCGCCAAGGGTGCCCAGGCGGCCACCAAGCTGTCGACCGACCCGAACGTCGTCGGCGTCGTCGGCACGCTGAACTCTTCGGTCGCCCAGACCGTGCAGCCGATCCTGAAGGAAAAGAAGATTCCTCAGGTGTCGCCCGCGAACACGAACCCGACGCTGACCAGGGGCAACGACTTCCTGACCGCCCCGAAGCGCCAGTTCGACAACTACTTCCGCGTCTGCACCACCGACGACCTGCAGGGCCCGTACGCGGCCAACTACCTCGTCGAGAAGGCCGGCAAGAAGAAGATCGCCATCATCACCGACGGCAAGACCTACGGTGAGGGTCTCGCCGCGGAGCTGTCGAAGCAGGTCGCCAAGAAGGGCGGCACGATCGTCGGCTCCGAGAAGGTCGGCGAGAAGGACACCGACTTCTCCGGTGTCATCTCCAAGATCAAGGCGCTGGCCCCCGAGGCCGTCTACTACGGCGGTGAGTACCCGGTCGCCGGCCCGCTGTCGAAGCAGATGGCGAGCGCGGGCCTGAACGTTCCGCTGATGGGCGGCGACGGCATCTTCGACCCGAAGTTCATCGAGCTCGGCGGTAAGGAAGGCGACCTCGCCACCTCCGTCGGCGCGCCGACCGAGTCTCTGGCCACGGCCAAGGCGTTCGTCGACGCGTACAAGGCGAAGTTCGGCAAGGAGGACTACGCCGCCTACGGTGCGTTCTCCTACGACGCCGCGAACGCCATCATCGGCGCGCTGGCCAAGACCGTTGACGGCGCTGCCTGGGACGAGTCGAAGCGTGACTCGATGCTGACCAACGTCGGTTCCTACAGCGGCTCCGGCGCCACCGGTGAGGTCAAGTTCGACCAGTACGGCGACAGCACCAACAAGGTTCTGACCGTCTACCAGGTCACCTCTGGCAAGTGGAAGGACGTTCAGACCGGCGAGTTCACCGGCTGACGACTACTGATCACTGATTGAAGCTACGGCGGGGGCGGGCGTTGTTTGCTCGCCCCCGCCGTCTACGGAGGTAGTCGTGTCAGTCCTGCTTCAACAGCTGGCCAACGGGGTCATGCAGGGCGCGTTGATCGCCCTGATCGCCCTCGGGTACACGATGGTGTACGGCATCATCCAGCTGATCAACTTCGCCCACGGCGAGGTTTTCATGGTGGCCTCGTATGGAGGCCTTGCCACGTTCACGCTTCTTCCTGACGACCTCAAGAAGTCGCCTGCCGTGGCCCTGCCGCTCATGTTCGTCGGCGGCATCGTGGTGGCGGTCGTCGTCGCCGTGATCATGGAACGGTTCGCCTACCGGCCGCTGCGCAACGCGCCTCGGCTGGCACCGCTCATCACCGCGCTCGGCGTGTCCGTGTTCCTGCAGGAGGCGGTGCGCGTCTTCTACCCGAACGCCAAGTCGAACCTGCCCTACCCGAACGTCTTCCCCGAGGGCAACCTGTCGCTCGGCCCGGTCAACATCTCGTGGACCGGTGTCCTGCTCGTGGTGCTCTCCGTGGGTCTCGCGGTCATCCTGCAGACCTACATCAACCGCTCGCGCATGGGCCGCGCGATGCGTGCGACCGCGCAGGACCCCGACACCGCGAAGCTGATGGGCGTCAACCCCGACCGCGTGATCGTGCTGACGTTCATCCTCGGCGCCGTGCTCGCCGGCGTCGCGGGCATCCTCTACGGCGGGTTCCTCGGCAACATCAACATCGACATGGGCTTCCAGAACGGCATCTTCGCCTTCACGGCGGCTGTTCTCGGCGGTGTCGGCAGCATCCGGGGCGCGGTCATCGGCGCGTTCATCATCGGTCTGATCAAGACCCTGGCCGGTCAGTACATGCCGGGTGGCACCCAGTACGACTACGTGTGGATCTTCGTCGTGCTGATCCTCGTGCTCGTCTTCCGTCCGCAGGGTCTGTTCGGCGAGCCGGAAAGGGTGCGCGCATGAGCACGAGCACTGTGTCCACCTCTTCTGAATCCGCGGCGGTGGCGAAGCGTTCCGCGCTCGCGCCCCTGGGCAAGCCGTTCGCGGCTGCCGGTGGTGTCCTGGCGATCGTCGCGGCTCTCCTGCCGTGGGTCACGTTCACCCTCAACGACGGCAACTGGCCGGACAAGTCGACGCTGCAGTTCTTCGACGCGCCGTTCGCCGTCACCGGCTTCCGCTGGCACGTCCTGCTGCTCGGCGTCCTCATCCTGGTCGCGACGTTCGCGCCGGTTCCTGCCAAGGGCCGGGTCGTCCGTGCCCTCGGTTGGGGCCTTACGGTCGTGGCGTTCGTCAACGCCGCGTACATCACGGTCAAGGGTGGCGGCCTCGGTGCCATCACGGCCGTTGATGGCGCTACCGCGTTCGGTGCTGTCGTAGGCCTCGTCGCCGGTGTGCTGGCGATCCTGGCCGGTTACGGCATCGGCATCGGGCCGGTGGGCGAGTGGAAGTTCAAGGTCTCCACTCCGATCGCGTACCTGGTGCTGCTGGTGTCGTTCGGCGCGGTGCTCTACGCCGTCGCCGCGATGCTGACCACCGGTGGCGTCGGTTCCGCCAACCCGTACGCGGGTGCGATCTTCCTGTCGTTCCTCGGGTTCGCCGGTGGTCTGATCGGCGCGCTGAGCGGTGTCGGCTTCGTCCGCTGGCTCTCGGCGCTGTCCGAGCAGCACCGCGTGTTCAGCGTGATCGTGCTGGCGGCGTGCGCGTTGCTGCTGCCGTTCACCGACGCGGGCAACGAGTACTGGATGACGGTCGCGGCGAACATCGGCATCTACGCCGCCACCGCGATCGGCCTGAACATCGTCGTCGGTCTCGCGGGTCTGCTCGACCTCGGGTACGTGGCGTTCATGGGCATCGGTGCCCTGGTGGCAGCGAACTTCTCCGGTGCCGCCACCGCGCACTTCGGCATCCACCTGCCGTTCCCGGTCGCCGCGGCGGCCGCGGCCATCGTGGCCGGCATCTTCGGCGCCATCGTCGGTTCGCCAACGCTGCGGGTCCGCGGTGACTACCTGGCGATCGTGACGCTGGCGTTCGGTGAGATCTTCACCCGTTCCGCGCAGAACAACATCGGTGGCATCACCAACGGCTCCAACGCCATCCCGGGCATCCCGCCGCTGTCGCTGTTCGGCGCGGAGTTCAACAAGTCGATCTCGATCGGCGCGCTGAAGCTGCCCGCTGGTGTCCTCTACTACATCCTCATCGTGCTGCTCGTGGCGGCGACGATGGCGGTGTTCGCGAACCTCAAGTTCAGCCGCATCGGCCGTGCCTGGATCGCGATCCGCGAGGACGAGGACGCTGCCCGTGCGATGGGCATCCGCACCGGCAAGATGAAGATCCTCGCGTTCCTCATCGGTGCCACGCTCGCGGGTCTCGCCGGCGCGGTGTTCGCGCACAAGAACGGCACGGTGTCCTACGAGTCGTTCAAGTTCCTCGAGTCGGTCACCCTGCTCGCGGCGGTCATCCTCGGCGGCATGGGCTCGATCCCGGGCGCCGTGCTCGGTGCGGCGCTGCTGTTCGTGCTGCCCGAGAAGCTGCGCGACTTCGAGGACTACCGCCTCATGATCTTCGGCCTCGCGCTGATCCTGATCATGCGGTTCCGGCCGGTCGGCCTGATCCCCGATGCGCACAGGCGCGCCGAGATGGTGGAGCGCGCCGACGAGAACGCCGAAGAGGCGCACGTGGAGGCGAAGAAGGCATGAGCACGCCTGTACTGGAAGCGCGTGACGTCTCGATGGTCTTCGGTGGCCTCAAGGCGTTGAAGGGCGTCACTCTGACGCTCGAAGAAGGCAAGATCGTCGGCCTGATCGGCCCGAACGGTGCGGGGAAGACGACGTTCTTCAACTGCCTGACGGGTCTGTACACGCCGACCACGGGTGAGGTGCTGCTCAAGGGCAACGTCCTGCCCGGCGACCCGGCGAAGGTGACGGACGCGGGCGTGGCCCGCACGTTCCAGAACATCCGCCTGTTCCCCAGCATGAGCGTGCTGGAGAACGTCATGGTCGGCCGGCACGTGCGGATGAAGCAGGGCCCGCTGGCCTCGCTGTTCCACGGCCCCGCCTACCACCGCGGTGAGAGGGCGGCACGCGAGCGGTCGCGGGAGCTGCTTGCGTTCGTCGGCCTGAACAACCTGGACGACGAGCTCTCGCGCAACCTCCCGTACGGCGACCAGCGCCGTCTCGAGATCGCGCGCGCGTTGGCGACGGACCCGGCAGTGCTGCTGCTGGACGAGCCCACGGCCGGCATGAACCCGCAGGAGACGGAAGCGACGCAGCAGCTGATCTTCCGCATCCGCGAGACGGGTGTGTCGGTCGTCGTCATCGAGCACGACATCAAGTTCATCTTCGGGCTGTGCGACACGGTTTCCGTGCTCGTGCAGGGCGAACTGCTCGTCGAGGGCAGCCCCGAGGTCGTGCGGGCGGACCCGCGGGTGGTCGAGGCCTACCTCGGCAAGCCGCCGGAGGAAGTCGAGCACGAGATCGAGGCCGCCGCTGCTTCTGCTGAGGAGGAGCAGGCATGACCGCGCTGCTCGAAGTCCGCAACCTTTCGGTCGCCTACGGCGCCATCGAAGCTGTCCGCGACATCTCGTTCACCGTCGAGGCCGGCCAGATCGTGTCGCTGATCGGCTCGAACGGTGCGGGCAAGACCACGACCCTGCGCACCATCTCGGGTCTGCTGCGTCCGGCGTCCGGCGAAATCCTGTTCCAGGGCAAGCCGATCCACAACGACCCGGCGCACGCGATCCTCGGTGAGGGCATCGCCCACTGCCCCGAGGGCCGCCGGCTCTTCCCGCGGATGACCGTGGAGGAGAACCTGCACCTCGGTGCGTACGTCCGCAAGGACGACGGCGTCGCGTCCGACATGCAGCGCGTGTACGACCTCTTCCCCGTGCTGGGGGAGCGGCGGCACAACAAGGCCGGGCTCTTCTCCGGTGGCGAGCAGCAGATGCTGGCCATCGGCCGCGCGATGATGTCGAAGCCCCGTCTGCTGATGCTCGACGAGCCCTCGATGGGTCTCTCGCCGATCATGACGCAGAAGATCTTCGACACCATCAAGGAACTGCAGTCGCTCGGCACCACCATTCTGCTGGTGGAGCAGAACGCGCTGGCCGCTCTGGCGCTGTCGGACCGCGGGTACGTGATCGACCTTGGCCGCACCACTTTGGACGGTCCGGGGCAGTCGTTGCTGGCTGACCAGCGGGTGCGGGACGCGTACCTGGGTGAGTCGCACTGATTTTTGGTTGTTGTGGGAGCGGGGCGGAGGGATTTTCCTCCGCCCCGCTTTCGTTTGTCGGGGCTGGGGCTGGGGCTGGGGCTGAGGCGGGGGGCCGGGGCCGGGGTTGGCGGTCCTGGCGTGGCGCGGCAGGGGTGGCGGGATTGGCTGTGGCCGCGCGGGGTTGGGTGGTTGGCGGCTCACCGGTGTGCGGGACGTTCGCCGTGGTGGAGCGCGCGGAGTTGGTGGTGAGGAGCGGGGCGGAGGGTGTCCTCCGCCCCGCCGGGGTCAGGTGCGGTCGAAGTCGGCCAGGATGCGGGGGAGCGCCAGCTTGGCGGCTCGGCCGTGGTTCACGTCTGGGCCCAGGTCGATGAGCTTGCTTCGGGCGTGGTGTTGCTTCAGACGGTCGTTGCAGTAGACGGAGGTCTCCAGCAGCGTGTCGCGGTCGCCGGCGGACGAGTAGATCGTCGTCGGGACGGTAGGGCGCCAATCGCAGTAGCTGTCGGCCTCGCGCAGTTTGGTGCGGAGGATGCCGGTTGGGTTCTTGAGGCGTTCCACGTAGGTGGCAGTGAGCAGGTCGGTCATGGTTGCCGGCAGGTGCTGGAAGATCTCCTCGTTGCGGTGCTCGCCGTCGAACAGCGCCTCGATCGACGGGTCGTTGAAGGCCTCGGCCGGGTCGTTGTAGAGGTGGTGGAGGCGGTTCCACGCCACCGTCCAGTACGCCATGTACGCGACGCCGTTGGAGATTTCGCCCTGCAAGGCTTTGGCCACCAGCAGGCTTGGTTTGAAGGGGCCGCCGATCGGGGCCAGGCCGCCCACCTTCAGGTGGGGGTCGGCGCCGCGGTGCAGGGCCTGGCCCAGGGCCATGGTGGCGTGGCCGCCCTGGGAGTGGCCGGTGATCATGATGCGCGGGTCGGGGCGCAGGCCGCGGCGGGCGGCGAACTCGCGGGCTGCGCGTAAGGCGTCGACCGAGGCTGTGACGGTGGACGGGGCGTCCACGTACGGGTGGTAGCCAGGGCCGGTGCCCAGGCCCAGGTAGTCCGGGGCCGTGGTCAAGTAGCCGGCCGAGGCGAAGAGCAGGGCCGCCGCGCGGTCGTTGCCGTCGGCGACAGACGCCACCGAGCCTCGGTAGCCGGTGGTGCCGTGCAGCCAGGTGGCCTGGCGCGGTGACCTGTCGTTGTTGCGGGGTGAGGCGATCAGGGCGCTGGCGGTGGTGGGTCTTCCGGTCGGGTCGATGGTGCGGTACGTGATCCGCTTCGCGTCCACGTCGAATCGGACGCGTGAGGCGTCCAGGTCGTAGTCCCCCAGGTACGTGACCAACTGGGTGGTGTCCATGGTGGACACCGGGACGACGTCGAGGAGTTCGCCGCGCGTCGAGTGCGCGGAAGCCGTGGCCGGCACCAACGAGGCGGCCACGGCAGCGCACAGGACTGCTGCTGTCAGTCGAGTCGTGAAGGTCATGCCTCCACGATGTCGAGGTGATCTTGGTTCGACACTGGGGCTGACCGCAGACTTGGGGTGTGGTTTACCCCAGTGTTCAGGCTCCCGGCGGCTTGGGGCGGAGGATGCACGTGAGGCGCGCGGTGCAGGTGCGCTTGCCGTCCTCGTCCGTCACGACGATCTCGTAGGTCGTGGTGCTGCGGCCGAGGTGGATGGGGCGGGCCACGCCGGTGACCATGCCCTCGCGCGCGGCCCGATGATGGGTGCACGACAGCTCGAGGCCGACGGCGATGGTGCCGAACTGGTGGGCGTGCAGCGCGGACCCGAGGGAACCGAGCTGCTCGGCGAGGACCGCGTTCGCGCCACCGTGCAGCAGGCCGAACGGCTGGCGGTTGCCCTTGACCGGCATGGTGCCGATCATTTCCTGGACATCCCATTGGGTGATTTCGATACCCATGCGGACGTGCAGTTGCTCGTCCGCGAACTCCGCGGGCAGGTCGGGGGTCACGCAGGCTCCAAGGGCTCAAGCAAAACTGTCAGACCTCCACCCTAGACTCGGGCTCGTGACTTCCTCAGACGTGAAACGACTGCTGCTCATCGACGGTCACTCGATGGCCTACCGAGCGTTCTACGCCCTGCCCGCCGAGAACTTCGTCACGAAGACGGGCCAGGTCACGAACGCCGTGTACGGGTTCACGTCCATGTTGATCAACATCCTGCGGGACGAGAAGCCCACGCACGTCGCGGTGGCGTTCGACGTGTCGCGCAAGACGTTCCGCTCCGAGCAGTACCCCGAGTACAAGGCCGGTCGCACCAAGACGCCGGACGAGTTCCGCAGCCAGGTCTCCCTGATCAAGGACGTGCTCGCCACCCTCCAGATCCCCACGATGGAGAAGGAGAACTACGAGGCGGACGACATCATCGCGACCCTGACCACGCAGGCCGTGGCGCAGGGCGTCGAGGTGGAGATCGTCACCGGCGACCGCGACGCGTTCCAGCTGGTCAACGACCAGGTGACGGTGTTGTACCCGGTCAAGGGCGTCTCGGAGATGGGCCGGTTCACGCCCGCATACGTCGAGGAGAAGCACGGCGTGCGGCCCGACCAGTACGCGGACTACGCGGCGGTGCGCGGCGACTCGTCGGACAACCTGCCGAACACCCCCGGTGTCGGCCCGAAGACGATCATCAAGCTGCTCAACCAGTTCGGCGGGCTCAACGAGCTGGTCGACCACATCGACGAGGTGCCCGGCAAGGTCGGCGAGGCCCTGCGCGGCAACCTGGCGAACATCATCATGAACCGCCAGCTCACCGAGCTGATCAAGGACGTCGAGCTGCCGTACACGATCGACGGCCTCGAGGCCCGGCAGTGGGACCGCGACGCCGTGCACCAGCTGTTCGACGAGCTGGAGTTCCGCGTCCTGCGCGACCGTCTCTTCCAGACCCTGACCACGGCGGAGCCCGAGGCCGAGGAGGGCTTCGAGGTCTCCGGCGGCGCCATCCCCGCGGGCACGCTCAAGAAGTGGCTGGACGAGAACGCGCGCAAGACGCGGGTCGGTGTCGCGCTGCGCATCACCACCGACCTGGAGGGCGTCGCGCTGTGCACGGCCACCGGTGAGGGCGGGTACGTCGACGTCACCGAGCTGAACGAGGCCGACGAGCAGGCGCTGGCCGCCTGGCTGGCCGACGAGAGCGTGGCCAAGGCGGGCCACGACCTGAAGCTGCCGTTGCGTCGCGTGCGCGCTCGCGGCTGGAAGCTGCGCGGCCTGACCTCGGACACGGCACTGGCCGCGTACCTGGTGCGTCCCGGCCAGCGTTCGTTCGCCCTCGACGACCTGGCGTTGCGCTACCTCAAGCGCGAGCTGCGCGCCGAGGAGTCCGGCGACGGCCAGCTTTCGCTGCTCACCGACGAGTCCGAGGAAGCCCAGAAGGTCGCGACCAGCACGATCCTGCGCGCGCGGGCCGTCGCCGAGCTCGCCGACCGCCTGGACACCGAGCTCGTCACCATCGGCGGCGCCGACCTGCTGGCGAACCTCGAACTGCCGCTGATGAACGTGCTCGACGAGGTGGAGGCCGTCGGCATCGCGATCGACGTCGAGCACCTGTCGGAGCTGGAGGCGCACTTCGCGGCCGGCGTGAAGCAGGCGGCGCAGGACGCGTACTCGGTGATCGGCAAGGAGATCAACCTCGGCAGCCCGAAGCAGCTGCAGACGGTGCTCTTCGAAGAGCTGAACATGCCGAAGACGAAGAAGACCAAGACCGGCTACACCACGGACGCGGACGCGCTGCAGAACCTCTTCGAGCAGACCGAGCACCCGTTCCTGCAGCACCTGCTCTCGCACCGCGACGTCACGCGGCTGAAGTCCACTGTGGACGGCCTGCTGAAGTCGGTGGCCGACGACGGCCGCATCCACACGACGTTCCACCAGACCATCGCCGCCACGGGCCGGTTGTCCTCGACGGACCCGAACCTGCAGAACATCCCGATCCGCACGGACGAGGGCCGCCGCATCCGCCAGGCCTTCGTCGTCGGCGACGGCTTCGCGGAGCTGATGACCGCGGACTACAGCCAGATCGAGATGCGCATCATGGCCACGCTGTCCGGCGACGAGGGCTTGATCGCGGCGTTCAAGAGCGGCGAGGACCTGCACACCTACGTGGCGTCGCAGGCGTTCTCGATCCCCACCGCCGAGGTGACGGGCGAGATGCGCCGCCGCATCAAGGCCATGTCCTACGGCCTGGCGTACGGCCTGTCGGTGTTCGGTCTCTCGCAGCAGCTCCGCATCCCGACCGAAGAGGCCCGTGAGCAGATGGAGGCCTACTTCGCCCGCTTCGGCGGCGTGCGTGACTACCTCAACGAGATCGTGAAGAAGGCCGGCAAGGACGGCTACACCGAGACCGTCCTGGGCCGCCGCCGCTACCTGCCGGACCTCACCTCCGACAACCGGCAGCGTCGCGAGATGGCCGAGCGCATGGCCCTCAACGCCCCCATCCAGGGCAGCGCCGCGGACATCATCAAGGTGGCCATGCTGGGCGTCTTCCGCGCGCTGGAGGAGTCCGGCCTGCGCTCGCGGATGCTCCTGCAGGTCCACGACGAACTGGTCCTGGAGGTCGCCGACGGCGAGCGCGAGGCCGTGGAGGCCCTGGTGCGCGACCAGATGGGCAACGCCTACCAGCTCCTGGTCCCGCTAGAGGTCTCGGTCGGCGTGGGTCGTTCCTGGGACGACGCCGCTCACTAGACGCAGTCGTCGCCGACGAGCTCCTCGCCCCACCTCAACTTATAACCGCCCCCCGGTCTTGCCGCAAGACCGGGGGCGCCCCTCACAATTCGTGGCCTGACCAGGGGATTGAGGGGTTTCACGATGCGATTTCTGGTGTCCACCAACGACGTGAAAGTCGTTGCGCCGCCGGACTTCGGGGACCTGGTGACCGGCAACGGCATCGACTTCACACCGGCCGGCCCGAACCTGCGCACCGCCACCGCAGTCAAGGTGAAGCCAGAGGACCTGGGCAGGCTGGCCGAGGAGTCGGTGCGGGAGCAGTTCCGGGTCGCGGGGCAGGCGGCGCAGGGGACGGACGTCCTGGTGACGGGCGGTGCGTTGCAGCACGCCACCCGTTCGATCGCGGAAAGCATCAACGCGCACTACGTGTACGCGAGCATCTGCGCGAACACATTGCCTGGGATCAGCAACGCCACATGTTCGCGAGTTCGCGCACTGCTCTCAACACCGAGCGCGCCACGCTCGGCCTTGATCCGATCGACGACGACCGCCCGCCCGCCCCGGAACTGGAGGCGTTCCTCGCGGACGGCGAACCGCCGATCTACTTCGGCCTGGGCAGCATGCGTGGAGCCCAGGACACGGTCCATGAGGCGGTCGAGGCCGCCCGCGTCCTCGGCAAACGGGTTGTGTTGCAACGAGGTTGGGCCGACCTGCAGCTCACCGACGACGCGGCGGACTGCATCGCGATCGGTGAGGTGAACCAACAGGCGTTGTTCCGCCGCGTCGCCGCCGTCGTGCACCACGGTGGCGCCGGCACCACCACAACGGCCGCGGCAGCAGGCACGCCGCAGATCGTGCTGCCTCACATGTACGACCAGTACTACTGGGGCAGCCAGGTCGAGCGACTGAACATCGGCCGGTCGGCGAAAGCGGTGACCAGCGAAGGACTTGCCGAGGCACTCCAGCTCACCGAACAGGCCGCCAAGGTGGCCACCCAGGTGCGCACGGACGGTGCGCGGGTCGCGGCGAAACGGCTGATGGAGCTCTAATCGCCTGATGCGGACGGCGGCAGCGTGGTAATCCAACGGCATGAAGATCCTCGCCGTCGCGTTGCTCCTCGTTGTCGCCGCCTGCACGACCACCAAGGAAGGTGCGCCGACCAGGGAGGCCTGGCTGACGGGCAAGCTGACGTTCCGCGAGGTCAAGAGCGAAGCCCCGACCACGAAACCGTCGTCCGGTTATCCGGCGCCCCAGCAGAAGGCGGACGACCCCGCGGTCCAGACAGCGAGGACGACCAGGCAGAGCAAGGACGACAAGGTCCGCGAGCAAGCGCTCGGCACGTTCGACTGCACTGCGCCGGACCCGTTGGTGGGCAACGACGACGCGGCCGCCCCGCTGGTCACCTGCAACGCCGGTGACGCCAAGTACGACCTCGGCACGGTGTTCCTGGACGGCGACCGCATCACCAAGGCCGAGCCCATGCCGAGCCAGGACGGTGGCCACGTCGTGTCGGTCGAGTTCGACTCGCAGGGCGCGAAGGTGTGGAGCGAATTCACCACCGAGCACGTGGGGAAGCAGGTGGCGATCCTGATCAACGGGCGGGTGCTCAGCGCGCCGATGATCCAGTCGCCGATCACCGGTGGCGCCACGCAGATCTCCGGCAGGTTCACCGCGAAGGAAGCCGCGCAGCTCGCCGCACAGTTGAGCGGAAGGTGAACCGGACCAACTGAGACATACGTGTTGTGGGTGTCCGCGCAAGAGGGAGACCCGCGATGTCTTACCAGGTTGGGCTCGATCTCGGATCCGCAGGCACCACGGTCGCCACCGACCGCGGTGTCACCACCAGCACCGTCCGGCGCCGGCACGCCGCGGCCAGGGAAGTCACGAAGATCCTCGACGACCTCGCGGAACGGCACGGGGAGCCGCCGAGCCGGGTCGCGATGACGCATCCGCTGACCTGGCCGCACGAGTACCTCGAACAGTTCCGCAACGACCTGATCGACGAGGGGCGCGCGGACGTGTTGTTCGTGCCGGCACCGCACGCCGCCGCGATCGCGTTCGACGACAACGCGCAGATGCCGGAGCACAGCACGGTCGCGGTGTTCGACTTCGGCGCCACCGGTTGTGACATCACGTTGCTGCGCAAGCAAAGCGTGTTCCTGCTGACCGGACGGCCGGAGCGGGTCGAGATCGGCGGGTTCGACCTCGACGACCTCGTCGCGGAGCACGTGATCGCGAAGATCCGGGCGCACAGCCCAGAGCTCGTGCGCAGCTGCGTCGAGGCGAAGGAACTGCTCGGCAGCTATCCCGAGGTGCGGATTCCGGTGGTGGTCGACGCCGAGGTCCGCGAGATCAGGCTCAGCAGGCTGGAGTTCGAGTCGATCATCCGGCCGTCCGTCGAACTCGTCGTGGACGCGCTGGAACGCGTCGTTCGCACCGCGGGTCTGTGCGTGCCGGACGTCATCCTGCTCGTCGGCGGGTCGGCACGGATTCCGTTGGTGGTCAAGGAGATCGCGGAACGGCTGCACATCCCGGTGCTGCGGGCACCGGACGGCGCGGCCGCGATGGGCGCGCTGCTCGAGGCCAAGCAGCTGGAACCCGAGCCGTCCGAGGAAACGACCGTCTACGTGCCGGTGCCGCGCGAAGAGGAGAAGTCGAAGCGGCGGATTCCGACCACGCCGTTCATCGCCATGGGACTGCTCGTGGTCATCCTCGGAGGAGGGTGGGCCGCGCACGAGGCCATGGACCGGCCGAAGGTGCAGGTGGAGACCACCAGCGTCGTGCTCAAGCCGCCCGGGACCGCGGAACTGCCCCGGATCAGCGGCTGAGCGCGCGGATCTCCTTCAACGTCCGGTCGATCTCGTCCGGCGTGTTGAGGATCGCGGTGCCGATCCGCGCGTACGGGATTCGGTAGGCAGCCGTGGTGATCTGGATGCGCTTCTGCTCCAGCCGCGCCGCGACCTCGTTGCCGGTCTGCCCGGCGACGTCGAAGCACACCAGGCCCGCGGACATCCGCGGGTCGCGCGGGGTGTGGATGACGACGCCGGGGATCTCGGCGAGCCCGTCCTTGAACCTCGTGGCCAGCTCGGTGATCCGGGCCGCCACGCGGTTGCGGCCGAGGCGTTGCTGGAACTCCACCGCTGCCTTCACCGCGTAGTAGTGCTCGAACGCGTGGAAGCCGCCCGGCCCGAGCAACGCCGTTTCGCTGCGGTTGCTCAGGCTCGGCAGCAGCGGCACGATCTGGTTGCTCACCTGCGGGTTCACCCAGACCATGCCGGTGCCGCGCGGCCCGAACAGCCATTTGTGCGTGCCCGCGACGAACACGTCCGCACCCATTCGCGCCGCGTCGTCGTCGACCGCAGCCAGTCCGTGCACGCCGTCGACGACGAGAAGGCAGCGATCTTCCGGTTTGCGGCCGTTGTTGGCTTCGGCGACGACCTGCGCGCACGCCCGTACCGGCATCTTCACGCCAGTGCTCGACTGCACCCAGGTGACGCCCACGGCCCGTGTCTGCGGTGTGATCGAGTTCCGCAGCCTCGACGCGACCTCGTCCTCGGTGACCTTCGCCGAACTCTCGTAGAGCGTGCCGATCCTGACCTTCGCGCCGACCCGTCCCGCTGCGAGCTGGGCGGCCTGCTGGTGCCACGAGTGGTCCTGGTCGCTGAGCAGCAGCTCCTGGTCCGGGCGCAGTTTCAGGCCGCCGTAGACGATCGAGAGCCCGATGGTCGTGTTGGGCACGAACGCGATGTCGCCGGGGCCGCCGCCGACGTACTGCCCGAGCGCGACGGCGACCTCCTGTGCCTGGCCGGTCATCAGGTCGTGCGAGTTGGCGTCGAGCTTGCGCTTGAAGCTCTCGATCGCGTTGCGGACCTCCCGCGGGTTCGACGCCAGGTAGAACAGCCCCAGGTTGATCAGCGCCGGGTCCAGCCGGAACTCGCGGCGCACGGCACCCCAGTCCACTCCCTGCGCGGCCGACGCGGCGGTCGGCGTGACGGCGAGAAGCCCGGTCCCCACGAGGAAGTCACGACGATCCATGCCTTCCATAGAACCGTTCCCGGACGTCGTTGGACAGCGGTTTCTGGTCCGGAGCGAACGGAATTCCGGTGTTCAGCGCCTTGGCCCCGATCGTGAACAACTCGCCGAGCATGCTCACCCCGATGGACAGCTGCGTCGGCGCGTGCCCGCCGATGAGCAGCCCCAGCCCCACGCTCACGCCCAACGACGTCACCCACACGAGCAAGGTCCACGGCGTGTAGCGCTGCCACAGGTGCCCGTCGCGTTCGAACAGCCTGATCGTCATCCCCCGGAACGCGCCGAACGCGAACCCGGCGAAGAGCGGCAGCAGGTAGATCAGGTGGAACTCCTCCACGGCGCGGATGCCGAAGAACAGCAGGAACGCGGGCGGCGCGAGGAGGTCCCTGGCGTTGAGCGGCTCGCCGATGAACCTGCGCACCAGCACGTACAGCACACCTGCCGCGATCAGCGCATACGTCATTGCATCCCCCTTAGTAGCATGACCCTGCTACTTAAACTAGCAGGGTCATGCTACAAAAGGGAGGTGTCACCTCGAGTCGTCGATCCCGCCGCCCGCCGCCAGGCCGTCGCCGAGGCGGTGTTCCGCGTGGTCGTCCGGGATGGCGTCGAGCAGGCCTCATTGCGCAACGTGGCTGTGGAGGCGGGCCTGGCCATCGGCTCGATCCGGCACTACTTCGACAGCCACGACGACATGATCATCTTCGCCGTCGAAGCCCTGATCCAGTCGATCGACCAGCGCGTCATGGACCACGTGCGGTCGCTAGCGGACCCCACGGACCTCCGTCGCCCGGCCGAACGCGTGCTGTCCGAGGTCCTCCCGCTCGACGACCGCCGGCGCGACGAGGCCGTGCTGTGGCTGGCCTTCGCGACCGCTGCCCGCACCCGGCCGTCACTGTTGCCACATGCCGAACGGCTCTACGACGGGCTGCGCGCGTTGTGCCATCGGGCGCTGACCGTGATGTCCGAGGCCGGCACCGTGGCCGCCGACCTCGACATCGCGCTGGAGACCGACCGGCTGGCGTCCCTGCTGAACGGCCTCACCGTCGACGGCGTGCTGCACCCGGACCGGATGACGCCGGATCTCACGGTGTCGGTGCTGCGCCGGCACCTCGACTCGCTGCGGTAGCTTCCACGACCCAGACCGGCAGTTCGGGCAGGTCGTTGACGCCGGTCAGGACGATGACGTCCCGCTCGAACCTGGTGATCTCCCAGCCTGCGCTTTCCAGTGCGGACCGCAGTTCGGGCTCGGTCACGTCGAACGGGCTTCCCTCGACCGCGAGCGAGGTCAGGTTCAGCAACGCGCCGTCCACTGCCGCGTTCCGCAGGGCCGCAGCCAGGCCTGGGCGCTGTTCTCCCGGCACGCAGTGGATCAACGCGCTCGCCAGCACGGTGTCGAACCGCCCGGTGAACGCCGCCGAGTCGCCCACCACCCACTCGACGTCGTCACCTCGGGTGCGAGCCGTCTCGATCGCGGTGGGCGCGATGTCCACCGCGGTCACCCGCAGCCCGCGCGACGCCAGGAAGATCGCGTTGTCCCCGGTGCCGCACCCCGCGTCCAGCACGTGCCCGCGGAACCGTCCTGCCCTCTCCCACTCCACGACGACCGGCTGGGGCGCCCCGATGTCCCACGGCACGCCGACGTGCGGCATCCCCTCGACCAGTTCGCCGCCCCGGTAGAACTCCTCGAAATCAACCATGCGACCAAGATTGGCGGCACCGGGGCAAATCCATCGGCCACTTGCGCAAATGCGGCGGAATCTGGCACCAACTACCGTCCGACAGGTGGAATCCATCGATCAGAGGCTCGTCCACGCGCTGCAGATCGACGGCCGCGCCCCGTTCGCGAAGATCGCCGGCGTCCTCCGGATCTCCGAGCACACGGCTGCTCGCCGCTACCACCGGCTCAGGGAACGCGGCATCAGGGTGCGGGGCGCGCTCAACCGGTTCCGGCTCGGCCACCACGCGTGGACGCTGCGGCTGCGCTGCACCCCGGATGCCGGGCCGACGCTGGCGCAAGCGCTCGCGCAGCGCCCGGACACCTTCTGGGTGCACCTGATGTCCGGCGGCACCGAGATCTCCTGCCTCCAGCAAGTCGAGAGTCCGGACGAACTGCTGCTGGATCGCCTCCCCAGACGCCTGGTGGACGTGAGCGCCCACAACATCCTGCGCGGCTTCGCGTCGCCCGGCACCTGGCGCGGCATCGCATGCCTCACCGACGAAGAAGTCGCCGCGCTGAAACCGGAGTTCGCACCAGAACCGCCGACCGAGCTCACGGACCTCGACGAAGCGCTGCTCGCCACCCTCGCGGCCGACGGCCGCGCCGGGTACGCCGAGCTCGCGACCAGAGCCGGCACGTCCGAGTCGACCGCCCGCCGACGGGTCGAGCACCTCAGGCGAACCGGGGTCCTGGAGTTGCAACTGGACGCCGACCCCGCCCAGCTGGGCTTCCCCACCCAGGCCAGGCTGTGGATGCGCGTGCAACCCCAGCACCTCAAGGCGGCAGGCGCGGCCCTGTCCACCCATTCCGAGGTGTACTTCGCCGCTGCCACCACGGGCCCGGCGAACCTGGTCGCCAGCGTCACCTGCCGCAGCAGTGGCGACCTCTACCACTACCTGACCGAACGCATCGGCGGACTCGCCGGTGTGCGCGAGTTGGAGACCGCTCCAGTGCTGAGAACGCTGAAACGTGTCGCGATCAACGAGGAATGAGGCATTCTCGTAGCCGCACCGAAATTCACTGGGGGATGGGGGTGTGAGCGTGAGCGCGCTCGTACTGGGGCCGATCGAGGTGTGGGTCGGGGATAGACAGGTCAATCTCGGCGGACCGAAGCCGAGAACGTTGCTGGCCGCGTTGTTGTTGCAACCACGTCAGGTCGTGCCGGTGGAACGGCTGATCGACCTGATCTGGGATGAGTCACCGCCACAGACGGCGGGCGCGTTGGTGCACACCTACGTGTCGTCGTTGCGGCGTGCGGTCGGCCAGTCGCTGGTCACCAGGGCCCGGGGATATCTGCTGGACCTGGACAGCGACGTGGAGCAGTTCACCGAACACCTGGCCACGGCGCGGCAGGCGGAACGGGCGGACGATCCCGCCACGGCGATCACGCACTACCAGCACGGGCTCGCGTTGTGGCGCGGACCCGCGTTGCACGGCGTGGAGGCGCAGTTCGCCCGTGGACACGCGATGGCGCTGGACGAGTCCAGGCTGAGCGCCGAGGAAGGGCTCAGCCGGTGCGAGATCGCGCAGAACCGGGTCGAGGACGCCATCGCGCGGTTGTCCGCGCTGGCGAACGCGCACCCGGCGCGTGAGGACACGCGCGAGCTGTTGATGAGGGCGTTTCATCGCGCTGGACGGCAGGCGGACGCACTCACCGTGTACCGCGACGCCCGCGAGTACCTGCTCGACGAACTCGGCATCGAGCCGGGGGAGAAGCTGCGGGACCTGCAGACGGCGATCCTCAACGGCACGCTCGAGTCCGCGCCGAGGACCGTGATGGTGGTCGCGCCGCCGGTGGTCACCACGCAGCCGGTCGTCCCGCACCACCTGCCGCCCGACATCAGCGACTTCACCGGACGGCAGGAGGCGTTGAAGCAGGTCCTCGCCCTCACCGAGACGCGCGGGGAGAGCACGGCGACACCGACCGTGGTGGTGTCCGGGTTCGGCGGGGCAGGCAAGTCCGCGTTGGCCGTGCACGCCGCGCACCTGTTGCGGAAGGTGTACCCGGACGGGCAGCTGTTCGCGGATCTGCGGGGCGCGGGCCGGGATCTGGAACCGCAGGAGGTGCTCGGGCGGTTCCTCGGGCTGCTCGGCGTTCCCGGCCAGGACCAGCCCTCGGCACCGGACGAGCGGGTCGAGCTCTACCGGCGCACGGTGGCCGAACGGCGGCTGGTGATCGTGCTCGACAACGCCCGCAGCGAGGCGCAGGTCCGGCCGTTGTTACCGGGCAACGTGAACTGCTTCGTGATCATCACCAGCCGCAGCAGGCTCACCGGGCTGGAGGGGGCCGAGCCGATCGAGCTGGGGTTCCTCAGCGACGAGATCAGCGGGGAGATGCTCGGCCGGATCGTCGGCGCCGATCGCATCGGCGCGGAACCCGAAGCGGCGCAACGGATCGCGCGGTTGTGCGGTGGGGTGCCGCTGGCGTTGCGAGCAGCGGGCGCGAAGTTGCTGGCGCGGCCGCACTGGCCGTTGAAGACGCTCGCGAAGAGGTTGTCCGACGAACGGCGAAGGCTCGACGAGCTGGAGATGGGCGACCTCGCGATCCGGTCGTCGCTGAAGCTCAACTACGCCGAACTGGACGCGGACCACCGCAAGGCCTTCCACCTGCTGTCGTTGCTCGACCTGCCGGACTTCGGCGCGTGGGTCGCGGCACCGTTGCTCGACATCTCGCCGTATGACGCGGAAGACGTCGTGGAGCATCTGGTGGATCTACGGCTGGTGGACGTCGCTGGGGTCGACCAGATCGGACGGGTGCGCTACCGGTTTCACGACCTGGTGCAGCTCTTCGGTGCCGAGCAGGCCGCGGACGAACCCGCGACGGAGGCGGTGACGCGCCTGCTGGAGACGTGGCTCGCGCTCGTCGAGACCGGCGTGAAGAAACTGCCGCGGGTGACGCTGGGGCTGCGGCCGCGGCTCCTCACCGAGGTGGAGCCGGATCCGCGGCTCCAGGAGGACGTCGAGGAGGACCCGACCGGCTGGCTGCACTCCGAGACGGACGCGGTGGTGCGGGCCGTCGAACGCGCGCACGACCTCGGCGTCGACGAGCTGACCACGACCGTGATCACGTCGCTGCTGTCGTCGCCTTTCGCGGCACGCAACGAGTTCGGCAACTGGCAGCGCACGCACGAGGTGGCGTTGCGGTCCGCGCGTGAACGCGGCAACCGGCGCGCTGAGGCGGTGTTGCTCGCCGGGCTGGGGCAGTTGCGGTACGAGCAGGACGACTTCGCCGCGGCGCTGGCGAACTTCCAGCAGGCGGCGGACATCGCGGCCGCCATCGACGAACGGGCGACGCTCGCGGTCGCGTACGTCGGCATGGGCACGGTCCGGCGCGACCTGGCGGAGTTCGGCGTGGCCCGCGAGCTGCTCGACCAGGCGATCGCGTTGGGGGACAACGAGGTCGTCGCGGCGGCGAGTTACGGCGTCGGCGCGATCCACTGCGATCACGGCGATCTGGCCGAGGCCGCGCGAGCGTTCGAACGGTGTGTGGCGCTCTACCGGGCCGAGGCGGACAAGCGCGGGGAAGCCTTGGCGTTACGTGGGTTGAGCCTGTGTCACCGGGCGGCGGGGACGTTCGCGATGGCGGTCGAGTTCAGCCGGGAAGCCGAGCAGATCCTGCGCGAGGCCGGGGACGAGCTCGGCGCCACGTACGCGGCTCAGTCGGTGGCGAAAGCGTCGTTGCGCGCGGGCGAACTCGACGACGTCGACGAGCTCCTGGCCGAGTGCCTGGAGGTCTGCACCCGGCAGCGCGACAGGTTCGGTGTCGCGTTGATGACCAGGACGCTGGGCGAGGTCGCGCTGGCGCAGGGCCGAGACGAGGAGGCTGCGGCACTTCTGGAGGACGCGCTGAGCCAGTGGACGACGCTGGGGTTGCCGATCTGGCGCGCACGCACGATGCGCGACCTGGCAGCGGCCGTGCACGACGACGAGATGTGGTTGCGGGCGAAGGAGTTGTTCGCCCGGCTCGGCGCACGTGAGGCCGGCGAACTGGAAGGGCTGAGCGCCGAGGAATGGCGCTCAGCCCTTTAGGTCAGGACAGGCGCGGGGCGTCCACGGCCCAGTACCAGTTGTTGCCGGCGTCGAAGAGCCGCCAGGACACCTTGGCGGTGCGGGCACCCGACGGGACGGCCACGTTCAGCGAGATCTGCTGGACGAGGCCGTTCGCGTCGTGGGTGCGGACGATCTGTTCGGGGCCGCCGTCGAACGACACGGACACCGTGCCGCGCTGCGTGCCCTCCTGCAGGTAGTGCGACACGTACTCCAGCTTCACGCTCGACTTGCCCGTCACGTCGTAGGCGGGTGAGGCGAGCGTCGAGTCGAACTTGCCGCGTGCGGACGGCGAACCCTTGTCGTCCCACTCGTCCGGGTCCGCGACCGCGAAGACGCCACGCGCACGCACGTTCGCCTCACGCGACTGCGACGGAGCCGTGCGGGTCCAGAAGTCGTCGGTGGTGAACGACCAGCCCTGCCACTCCGCGACGCCCTGCGGCATCGAGGACGCCGTGGTCACCGTCCAGCCCGCCGGACCCTGGTGCGTCCAGCCCAGCACCGAAGCCGGCACCCCGGTTTCGTCCTGGCGCGGCTTCAGCGTCGCAGAGTCGAACGGGTCGACCGGCGCGGTGCCGATCGCGCAGCCGTCCAGCGCCGCAGGCACACCGAGGTGCTGCAACGCGGAAGCGGCCACGTCCACCAGCTTCGGCGCCACCGCCGGGCGCGCCGACCCGGTGGAGATCACGAACGTCATCCGCTCCTCCGGCGAGTCACCGCCGTGGCCGCCCGCCGCCGTGTGGCCGTGGTCGGTGGTGATCATGATCAGCCAGTCCTCCGACGCGTACGACGACCGCGACTCGATGGCCTTGACCAGACGGCCGACCTGCGCGTCGTTGGTGCGCATCGCGGCGGCGTACTGCGAGGAGTCCGCACCGCTGTTGTGGCCCGCGATGTCGATCTGGCCGAGGTAGACGAACGACGCGTCAGCCGCGTTGGTGCGAAGGTGCTGCTCCGCGTCAACGGTGATCTTCTCGTCCGAACCGGTGTAGCCGGCGGTGTCGCCGTCCAGCACGTACTTGCGGTCCTGGCCGCCGCGCAGGATCTGGTCGCTGATCGGCTTCCAGTCCACCGCCGCGTACGTCGACAGCGCCGGGTTCGCGGTGTTGGCGCGCTCGAGCCAGCTCGAATACGAAGTGAGGGCGTTGCCGGAGAAGGAGTTGTCCTTGACCTTGTGCTTGTCCGGCCACACGCCGGTGAGGACGGTCGACCAGCCGGGGCCGCTGGAGGTCTGGGCCATGCCCGACCCGTACAACGCGCTGCGGGCGCCGTAACCGCGGTTCAGCAGCGCTTTGATGTTCGGCGTGTCAGCGGACAGCAGCTTGTCGTAGCGGGCACCGTCGAGGCCGATCACGAGGACTTTCGGCGTCTTCGCGGGTGCCGCGACGGCGGCCGGGGAGATCAGCAGCAGGGGCAGAAGCAACGCAAGAGCAGCTCTTGTCATGACAAGCAGACTTGCGGTCTGAAACCGTCTTCAGCAATGGAGTGCGTCTTAAGTTCATCCGGGCTTTGACGGTTGTCAGTACAAGTTCACTGCCTGGCCGTCACCTGCACGTCGCGCGCGGTCAGCTCGACGCCGCACTCAGTGCACTCGACCTTCGCTCGCACGCCGCCGCCGCAGTCGCGGTGGTGCAGGTGGAACGACTCGTCCTCTTCTTCGGGGGCCATCCACTTCTCGCCCCACGTGCGCAGCGCCATCAGCACTGGGTAGAGGTCGCGCCCCTTCTCCGTGAGGCGGTACTCGTGCCGTGTGCGGCCCTCGTGCTGATACGGCACACGCTTGAGCACGTCCTCCTGCAGCAGCACGTTGAGCCGGTCGGTCAGCACGCTGCGCGAGATGTCCATCGTGGACTGGAAGTCCTCGAAGCGGCGGGTCCCCAGGAAGACCTGGCGGAGCAGCAGCAGCGTCCAGCGCTCGCCCAGCAACGCGGCGGGGCGGCCCAGGGTGCAGGGCAGGCTGGCGAAACTCGCGTACGACATGAGCCCAGGATATCCCTTGCGTTCGTTTTTCGAACTCAGCTACAGTTCGGATTCCGAACTCAGAGGGGTCGATCCTCATGCGCGTCACCGAGCTCAACCGCGATACCGCTGGAGAAGCTGTCGACGCGGTGTTCGAAGGACTGTCCGCCCGAAGCCGCTACCTGCGGTTTCACTCGCCAACGCCCCGGCTGACCGCCTCGGCCCGCCGGGTGCTGACCGACGTGGACGGCGAACGGCATGCCGCCGTGTGCGCCCGGATCGGCGGCGACCCGGTCGGCATCGCGAGGTTGATCAAGACCGGCGAGTGCGGTGCCGAGATCGCCGTGGCCGTCGTCGACCTGTGGCAACGCCGTGGCGTCGGGCGCCGGTTGCTGGAGGAACTGACCGCGGTCGCGGCCAGGATGGGCGTCGCGGAACTGCACGGCGACGTGCTGCCGGACAACGAGGGCATGCTCGCCCTGGTGCGCAGGGTGCTGCCCGGCGTGCGGCTGACCAGGGAAATCGACACGATTCAGCTGAGCTACCCGCTGGCGTGGGTGACCGCGGAGATCACGGACGCCGACCTTATAGAGAGCTTGCAGAACATTTAGAGGTCGTGCCGCGACGATGGCCGTGTGACCACCGCACGTTCCGCCGGACGTCTGATCAGCCGCTCCGAGATCGTGGAGCGCGCCTGTTCGTGGTTGCGCGACTCGGTCCCGTACAGCCAGACGAAGTTCCACCAGAACGAGTACGGCATCTACCGCGCCGACTGCTCGGGCTTCGTGTCGATGGCCTGGGGGCTGCCGGGCAAACCGGAGGACCGGTACGGCGGGCTCGACACCCCCGGCCTGGCCGTGGTGAGCAGCCTGATCCCGCCCGCCGAGCTGCGGGCGGGCGACGTGCTCATCCGCGCGGACGGCACCAACCTCACCCGGCACGTCGTGATCTTCGCGGCGTGGGCGGAGGAACCCGGCCGGTACTGGGCGTACGAACAGGCCGGTGGGCAGCGCACCCGGCTGCGCGCCGTCACCTATCCGTACGAGACGGAGCCAGGGCTGTACGTGCCGCGCCGCTACCTCAGCGTCGACGAACCGTGAGTTCGAGGCGGCCGCACGGGCGGAGTTCGCTGCCCGAGCGTTCGGCCGGCTCTTCACGGTTGACCGTCGAGGGCTGCGGCGCCGAGTCCGCGCGAGCACCGGCTCCCCCTCGCCACCAGGTCACCTACGCCGTGCAACCGTTCCGCGACCGCCAGTTCAAGATCGTCGCTGAACCGGGCGATGAGCCCGAAGTCGGTCCGTTCGACCGGACCAAAACTTCACATCATCTTGCTACGGTGACCGGCATGAAGTCGTGGGGGATGTTGGCGGTCGCCGCAGCGGCCATCACGTTCGGCTCGACGCTGGCCATGCCAGACGTCGCGGTCGCTGCTGCCGAGGGCGGGGTGGTCTGCGGAACGTACGAGGCCAACTCCAAGATCACGCGCACTGAGATCCTGGCGCGCTCGCGCACGTGGATCAGCGCCCGTGTGCCGTACAGCCAGGCCGACTGCTTCGGCAACAAGTACGGCGCCTACCGCACCGACTGCTCCGGCTTCGTCTCGATGGCCTGGGGCCTGCGCATCTCCTACACGACCCACATCCTCGAGCAGGTCGCGCACCGCATCGACTGGGCGGACCTCCGTCCCGGTGACGCTCTCAACGACCGCGAGAACCACGTCGCGCTGTTCATCGGCTGGGCGGACGCGGCCAAGACGCGGCCGATCGTGCGCGAGCAGGCAGGGCCGGACGGCAGCCGTCCGGTGCAGCGGGTGTGGAGCGCCAGCACCGCCAAGCGGTACGTGCCGCTGCGCTACAACGGCCTGGTCGAGGCCGGTGGCACCGCCACCAGCGACACCCCGGTCACGGACAAGCCCGTCGTCAACGCCGGCCCGCAGATCTCCAACACCGGTCAGCAGCAGCTGGAGATCTACGCGCGCGCCGCGGACGGCACGATCATCACGAACTTCCACAAGACGAGCCGCTGGAACGGCTGGCAGCAGCTCGGCCCCGAGCTCTTCGGCAGTGACCCGGTCGCGCTGATGAACCCGGAGACGAAGATCGTCGAGGTGTTCGCACGCGGCACCGACGGCATGGTCTACCGCCGCGTCGACGGCAAGTGGGTCGCGCTCGGCGACACGGCCGTCGCGGGCAACCCGGTGCTCAACTGGAACGCCAAGAACAAGGCCGTCGAGGTCTTCGCCCGTGGTGCCGACGGAACCCTGCTGAGCTTCACGGACAAGTGGGCGCCGGTCGGCGACCGCAAGATCCAGGGCGACCCGGCCGTCATGGACAAGGACGTCTACGCGCGTTCCTCCGACGACAAGCTCGTCAAGTGGGACGGCACCTCCTGGCAGGACCAGGGTGACACCAAGATCGTCAGCGACCCGCGCGTCGCCGTCGACCAGGTCTTCGTCCGCAGCGCGTCCGGCAGCGTCGAGCAGTACGCGGCGGGTGTCTGGAAGTCGCTCGGCGGCAAGGGCACCGGCGCGCCGTCGGCGGTGTTCAACTCGACGACCGGCTCGATCGACGTCGTGCAGCTCGGTGAGGGCGGCATTGTCGAGCACTCCCGCGCCACCGCCAACGGCTGGACCACGTGGGCCAAGCTCGGCAACACCAAGGTCTCCGAGGCGCCGAACGCGATGTACCACGCGCAGACGAAGACCGTCGAGGTCTTCGCCCGCACCGACGACGGCAAGCTGATCCGCCGCTTCTACAAGGAGAAGGCGGGCTGGAGCCAGTGGGCGCTGCTGAGTGACCGCGGCATCAGCTGATTGACGAACGAAAAGGGGCGGCGACTCACTCGAGTCGCCGCCCCTTTTTGGTTCCTCAGCAGTGGGTGAAGACGTTCTTCGCTGCTTCCGTGCCCTTGGCCTGGTCGCCCGCGATGGCGGCCGACCTCAGCTCACGTGCCGCGTCACGGCACTGCTGCGACGTCGCCGCGTCCGCCTCGGCCTTCTTCTGCGCGCTCTCGGCCTGCTTCTGCGCGTCCGAGGCCCGCAGTGCGTCGTCCTTGCTGTCCTTGGCCTTCTTCGTGAGGTCCACGGCTTCCCGGTCCTTGGTCTCGATCTGCTTCGTGAGGTCGGCGGAGTGCGCCTTCTCCACGAAGAAGAGCGCGCCGAACGCTCCCGCCGCGCCGAACAGCAGCACGGTGAAGATCGCGAGCACGACCACGCCGGCCCTCTTCGGCTTGGGAGGGACCGGTGCCGGCATCGGCGCGGCGAACTGCTGCGGCGGCGCGAAGGCGGGAGGCGTGTACACCTCGAACTCCGGTCCGGCGGGCTGGACCTCCGGCTGCACGACGGTGTCCGCGGGCCGGACCTCGGGCTGGACTTCCGGCTGCGCCGCGGTGTCCGCAGGCTGCTGCGGGTCGAAAACTGGACTGGTCATGATTCCCCCAAGGAATTGCCCCTTGCGGCTATCATCGCCGCCCGGTCAACGCCGTTACGTGAGGCGTCCCACAGCGTCGATGACCAGGGCGAAGAACCTGTCCACGTCCAGCCCCACGGCCACCCGCGCGTTCGGCTCCCGCCCGAGCCTGCCGTGCAGATCCACCACGGTCGCGCCGCGCGTGAACGTCCCCGTGGTCTCGATTCCCACGAACGCCTCGACGCACGTCACCAGCGTCGGATCGATCACCCGCGCGACCGCCACCGGGTCGTGCAACGGCGGCGCCTCGAACCCGAACACCTCGCGGTAGGTCGCCGCGAAGAACGTCATCAGGTCCCCGCACATGCGTCCCAACGGCCCCAAAGCGTTCAACTGCGCCACCACCGACGGCGTCACCAGCGCCTGATGCGTCACGTTTACCCCGATCATCGTGAGCGGCACACCGCTGTTGAAGACGATCGCGGCCGCCTCCGGGTCGACGTAGATGTTGAACTCCGCGTACGGCGTGGTGTTGCCGCGCTCGGTCGATCCACCCATGAGCACGATCTCGCGCACGGCAGAAGGTCCGTACCGAGTCAGATAGGCAGCCACGTTCGTCAACGCTCCCGTGGCGACCAAGGTGGCCGGCATGTGCGCCTGCATGACGTCGATCGCGTGCTCCTCGACCACGTCGACAGTGATCGAGCCGAACGCCGGGCCGTCCATTCCGGACTCGCCGTGGATGTCCTCCGCCACGTACAGCGGGCGCACCAACGGCCGGGCGCAGCCCCGCGCTATCGGCACCGAAATTCCGGCCGCCGAACAGATCCTTTGCGCGTTTAACGTGACCTTGTCGAGCGTCTGGTTCGCGGCGACGGTCGTGATCGCGCGGAGGTCGATCTCGGGCGAGCCGGCAGCCAGCAAGATCGCGATCGCGTCGTCGTGGCCGGGGTCGCAGTCGAGCACAACAGGGGTGGGCATGGCCCCTTCATACGGGCGTCAACCATTCATGTCCATGAAACGAAAGAAAAGGTTTTCGCGAACCCTTGACGAGGTCAGGGCCGGTGCGGCTAGCGTGTGGAAACCGTTTACCGGGGAGGTTCTGATGGCCCGCAGGCGCTATGCCGTGGTCGGCACGGGATCGCGAGCCGAGCGGCACATCCACGCCATCGCGGTCGAGCACGCCGACACCTGCGAGCTCGTCGCGTTCGCCGACGTGAACCGCACCCGGATGGACGTCCACAACGACCGGCTCGCTGAGCAGGGGGTCGAGCCGGTCCCCACGTACGACGCCGGTGACTTCCTCAAGATGCTCGACGAGCAGCGGGTCGACGTGGTGGTGGTGACCACCGTCGACCGCTTCCACGACACGTACATCGTCGAGGCGCTCGACGCCGGTCGCGACGTCGTGACAGAGAAGCCGATGACGACGGACGTGCCGTCGGCCGGCAAGATCCTGGACGCGGTGCACCGCAACGACGGCAACGTCACCGTCACGTTCAACTACCGCTACAACCCGATCCACGAGAAGGTCCGCGAACTGCTCGCGGACGGCGCTGTCGGCGAGATCGGGTCCGTGCACTTCGAGTGGCTGCTCGACACCCGGCACGGCGCCGACTACTTCCGCCGCTGGCACCGCGACAAGGCCAACTCCGGCGGTCTCATGGTGCACAAGGCGACGCACCACTTCGACCTGCTCAACTGGTGGGTCGGCTCGGTGCCCGAAACCGTGTACGCGCACGGCCGATTGTTCTTCTACGGCGCCGAAAACGGTGAGCGCCACGGTTACGCCCGCGACGACCGGTTCGCGATGAAGCTTGAGCAGAACGACTGGCTCAAGAAGCTCTACCTCGACGCACAGCACGAGGACGGTTACCGCCGCGACCAGAACCCGTTCGAACCCGGTGTGTCCATTGAGGACGACATGTCGGTGCTCGTGCGCTACGCCAGCGGTGCGAACCTGACCTACCACCTCACGGCCTACTCGCCGTGGGAGGGCTACCGGCTGATGGTCAACGGCAGCAAGGGGCGGCTCGAACTGGAGGTCTGCGAGAACTCCTGGGTGTCGAGCCAGAACCCGACGGTGCACGGCGTGAACGCCAACCCGGAGGAGGGGTGGGCGAAGCTCTCCGTGCAGCGCCTGTTCGAGGAACGCGAGGAAATCCCGCTGGAGTACGACCGGGACGGTCACGGTGGCGCGGACCAACGCATGGTCGACGCGCTGTACGGGCCGCCCGGGCAGGAAGACCCGTTGGGACGCAAGGCAACGCACTACGACGGCACGTTCTCGCTGCTGACTGGTTTCGCCGCCAACCGCAGCTTCGAGACCGGGGAACCGGTCCACGTCGTCGACGTCATCGATCTCCGATGAGAGGAAATCTGTGGAAGCGCACAAGGTTGTGGGCTTGGTGCTGGGAGCCGCGCTCGTGGCTTCCGGTTGTGGCGGCGGATCAGCGAGTGACGGCCAGGCCGAGATCAGGTTCATCTGGTGGGGCAACGACGACCGCGCCAAGGTGACGAACGAGGCGGTGAAGCTGTTCGAGAGCCGCAACTCGAACATCAAGGTCGCGACGTCGTTCCAGAACTTCCAGAACTACTTCGAGAAGCTCTCCACCGAGATCGCGGGCGGCAACGCGCCGGACGTGATCCAGATGGACTACCGCTACCTCAACGAGTACGCGGGGCGCAACGTGCTGCTCGACCTCACCCCGTACGTGGGCAAGGAGATCCGCACGGCGGACTGGAACCCCGGCTTCGTCGACAGCGGTAAGCTGGGCGGCAAGCAGGTCGCGATGCCGTTGGCGCAGAACGCCACCACGATCGTCTACGACCCGAAGCTGTTCACCGCGGCGGGCGTCGCCGAACCGAAGATCGGCTGGACCTGGGCCGACTACAAGGAGATCGCGGGCAAGATCCAGGCGAGCACCGGCGGCAAGATCGCGGGTTCCACGGACTTCGGCGGCACCGAGGACGTCTTCGAGACCTGGCTGCGGCAGCGCGGCAAGAAGCTCTATGACGACGGCAAGCTCGGTTACTCCAAGGACGACCTGAAGGCGTTCTGGCAGCTCTCCAAGGACTTCCGCGACGCCAAGGCGACGACTCCGGCGGAGTTGGTGACCACGCTGAACGCCGGCGCCGAGCAGACCCCGATGGGCAAGAAGCTCTCGGCGTCCGAGCACAGCTACGACAGCCTCTACGGCGGTTACAACACTGTGCGCCCTGACGAGCTGAAGCTCGGCCCGTATCCCAGTGACAGCAAGGAAACTCTCGGTTCTTATCGCAAGCCGTCGCAGCTGATCAGCGCCTCGGCCCGCACCAAGAACAAGGACGCGGCGGTCAAGCTGATCGACTTCCTGCTGAACGACCCGGACGCGGGCAAGATCCTCGGCGCGAACCGCGGGCTGCCGGCGAACCTGAAGATCCGCGACGCCGTGGCGCAGAACCTGAGCGGCGCCAACAAGGTGATCTTCGAGTACCAGAAGTCGGTCGACGCGAAGCTCGGTGACGCCCCGCCCGCGCCGCCCAAGGGTGACGGCACGATCTACAAGTTGATGCAGCGCAAACACGAGGAAGTCGTGTTCGGCAAGAAGACCATCGACCAGGCGCTGGACGAGTTCTGGCGCGACGCAGAAGAAGCGCTGAAGTAGCGCCGTGGTGCTCGCCGAGCGGGTCTCTCCCGCACCGGTGAAGTCGGTCGTCGAGGGCGCGCCCCCTCGGCGGCCGAACAACTCGCAGGGCGTCGCGTACCTGTTCCTCGGTCCGTGGCTGCTCGGCGCGATCGGCCTCACCGTCGCACCGATGATCGTGTCGCTGTACCTGTCGTTCACCGACTACGACCTGTTCAACGAACCGCAATGGGTCGGGCTCGACAACTACGCCAAGCTCTTCGGCGACGACCCGCGTTACCTGCAGTCGGTCGGCGTGACGCTCAAGTACGTCGTGTGGTCGGTGCCGTTGAAACTGGTGCTCGCGCTGGCTGTCGCGTTGCTGCTGAACTCGTTGCGCGGCAAGGGACAGGCGTTCTTCCGTTCGGCCTTCTACGCGCCCTCGCTACTGGGCGCCTCGGTCGGCCTGGCGCTGGCGTGGCGGGCGATCTTCGACACCTGGGTCGACACGCCGGACTACGCGTTGATCACCATCGTGCTGCTGTCCGCGTGGCAGTTCGGCGCCCCGATGGTGATCTTCCTGGCCGGGCTGCAGCAGATCCCGCGCGACCTGGTCGACGCGGCCGCGGTGGACGGCGCCGGCTGGTGGCGCCGGCTCTGGTCGATCACGCTGCCGATGCTGTCGCCCGTGCTGTTCTTCAACCTCGTGCTGGAGACGATCCACGCGTTCCAGGCGTTCACGCAGGCGTTCGTGGTGAGCGGCGGGCGCGGGGGACCGGCCGACTCGACGTTGTTCTACACGCTCTACCTGTACGAGCGCGGGTTCACGGAGTTCCGCATGGGATACGCCTCCGCGATGGCGTGGGTGCTGCTGGTGGCGATCGCGCTGATCACCGCGGTGCTGTTCCGGACCTCGCGGTACTGGGTGTTCTACGGGGACGAACGATGAAGCGGGCCGCGACCTTCCTGCTGTGCCTGGCCGCGCTGGCGCTGGTGCTGTACCCGATCGTCTGGCTGATCTCGGCGTCGCTCACCCCGGTCGAGGACCTCGTCGCGAACCTGCGGTCGCTGTTTCCCGGGCGCGTGACCACCGATGGCTACGCGGGTGCGTTGGAGGGCGCGGGCGGTGAGTCGTTCTGGACGTTCCTGGGCAACTCGACGATCGTCGCCTCCGGTGCCGTGATCGGCAACGTCGTGTCGTGCTCGCTGGCGGCCTACGCGTTCGCCCGGCTGCGGTTCCGGCTGTCCGGCCCGCTGTTCGCGTTCGCGCTGGTCACGATCATGCTGCCCGCGCACGTCACGCTGATCCCGCAGTACGTGGTGTTCCAGCGGCTCGACATGATCGACACGTTCGTGCCGCTGATCCTGCCGAAGCTGCTGGCGACCGACGCGTTCTTCGTGTTCCTGATGGTGCAGTTCATGCGCGGCATCCCGTACGAGCTGGACGAGGCCGCGAAGATCGACGGCTGCGGGCCGATCCGCAACTACCGGTACGTGGTGCTGCCGCTGTCCCGCCCGGCCATGGTGACCACGGCGATCTTCACGTTCATCTGGACCTGGAACGACTTCTTCTCGCAGCTGATCTACCTGTCGTCGACCGAGAACTACACGATCCCGATGGGGCTGCGGCTGTTCATCGACCAGACGTCGTCGTCCTCGTACGGGCCCATGTTCGCGATGTCGGTGCTGTCACTGGTGCCGATCGGGCTGTTCTTCCTGGCGTTCCAGCGGTTCCTGGTCGCCGGCGTGGCCACGACGGGGCTGAAGGGATGACCCGCGAACGGCTGGAGGTCCTCGCCGACACCCTGCTGATCGGGGTCTTCGTGTTCGTGGCATCGCTCCCGCTGGTGACCGCGTTCGCCGCCTTCGGGGCGGCGTGCGCCGTCCTGCGGGGCGGTCTTCCGGTCGGGCGGTTCTGGTCACTGCTGCGCGTCCAGTGGCTGCCGGGGGTGGTGTTCGCGGCGCTGGGGTTGGTGCTGGTGGTGGACGTCGTGCTGGTGATGACCGTGCTGCCCGCGCCGCTACCCGTTCGGGGCGCCGTGCTGGCCGCGACGTCCGCCATTGGTGCATGGATCCTGTCGCAAGCGTGTCTTGGTTGGCGCGGCGCATTGAAATTCGCAGCACCTCGGCCGATGCTGATGGCCGCGTTGGTGGTCGCCGGTGTGCTGGTGTGGGCCCTGCCTCCGCTGGCGCTGGTGATCGGCGGACCCCTGGCGCTCGCGGCGGAGTCCACCCGAGAAGGGTGAGAACGATGCGTGTTGCGCTGGTCGGCGCTCGGGGGCACGGGGCGCGGCACGTGGAGAACCTGCTCCGGCTCGGCCACGACGGGGTCGCCACCTTCGTCGGTGTCGTCGACGTGGCGGACGTGGACGTGCCGGTGCCGTCCTATCCGGACCTGCTGTCGCTGGCCGAGGAACTCCACCCCGAGATCGTGGTGATCTCCTCACCGCCTTCGACCCACCGGGATCTCGTTCTCAACGCGTTCGAGTTGGGCTGCGACGTGCTCGTGGAGAAGCCGGCGCTGCTGTCGGTGGCCGACTACGACGAGATCGGCGCGGCCGCCGCGAAGCACGGGCTGGTGTGCCAGGTCGGGTTCCAGTCGCAGGGGCTGGGCTCGTACCGGCGTCTCTGCTCGTTGATCGGCTCCGGCGCGTTGGGGGACATCTCCGGCATCGGTGCCGCGGGGCGTTGGGTGCGCACGGACTCCTACTACGAGCGCGCCACTTGGGCGGGACGGCAGGGCGAGGACGGCACGCTCGTGAACCCGTTCGCACACGCTCTGCAGAACGCCCTGCTGCTCGCCGATGTCGAGGAACGGTCGGACATCGCGGTCGAGCTGGAGCTGTTCCGGTGCCGCGACACGATCACCGCCGACGACACGGCCTGTGTCCGGGTGACGGCCGATGGCGCGCCTCCGGTCGTGGTGGCCACCACGCTGTGCGCCACGACATCGTTGCCACCGGTTGTGCTCGTGCACGGCTCGTTGGGGCAGGCCGTCTGGTGGTACGACGACGACCGGCTGACGGTCAACGACCACAAGATGGCCGTGGCGCCCTCCGTCGACCTGCTGGAGAACCTGATCCGGCACCGCCAGACCGGTGAGCCCCTCGTCGCCCCGCTGGCCGCCGCACGGGCGTTCACGTCGGTCGTCGAGCAGTGCGGCAAGGCCGACGTGCCGCTGCTGCCGGCCCGCCGCGTGGGCGACCGGGTGGTGCTGGACGGCATCGACGAGGTGGTCGTGCGCGCGGCGGAGAAGATCGCGACGTTCGACGAGCTGGGCTGCGGTTTCGGGCGGTAGTCTCCCCGCCGGGTCCGTTGTGTTCGGGGAGTGGCGTTGGACACCTACATCGACTTGAAGGACGTCCGGCTGACCGGTTTCGTCAGCCAGGGCCTCATCGCGCTGGTCGCGGCCGAGTCCGTCTGGGGCACGGTCAACGACTGGCGGGGCGGATCGTCCTCGTGGAGCTTCCTCGCCATCGTGCTGGTCGTGCCCGCGGCTGTGGCGTTCGTCATCTGGTTCCGCGCCGCCACCCACAACGCCGAGGCGATCGCCCTGCACGGCGTGCGCCTCATGCCACAGGTGTGGAAGGCCAGCGACCCCTCACAGCGAGACGTGCCGTTCGACCAGCGCGTGGCGAGCCCGCTCATCAAGCCGTGGCAGTACACGTTCCTGGCAATGGTGATGTGCGACATCCTCGAATCGCTGCTGCTCGACACACGTGCGTACGTGGTGTTCTCGACCCTGTCCACGTTGTGCGCACTGGCCGCAGCCGGCCTCGCCTGCTACCTCATCTGGCGGGTGTCGTGGATGCAACAGAGGTTCGCGGTACCCCCGCGCAAGCGCCGCTGAGTTTGCTAGACTGACTCATTGGTTGCGGTTTTGTGTTCGTGTCTTTGCACGCTCGCCGAACTTCAGTTGCGAGCGCTTCTCCTTCTTCGCGGATGGGGTAGGTCGGCTCACGACCAACCATGGAGCGGCCACACAGTGTGGCCTGCTCTTCAGCATTGAAGGAGCAGTACATGGCAAACGGCACCGTCAAGTGGTTCAACGCCGAAAAGGGCTTCGGCTTCATCGCCCCCGAGGACGGCGGCGCTGACGTCTTCGTCCACTACTCGGCCCTCAACGGCGGCGGCTACCGCAGCCTCGAGGAGAACCAGAAGGTCTCGTTCGACGTCACGCAGGGCCAGAAGGGCCCGCAGGCGACGAACGTCACCGCTCTCTGACGTTCCGAGCTTCACATCGCAGGGTCTCCGGAGTCGCTCCGGAGGCCCTGCGGTCGTTTTCACGGTCGGCGCAGCGGCTCGACGATCCGCCGCATCGCCGGGATCGGCAGTGCCGGGTTCCGGCACGCTTTGTAGAGCACCAGCAGGTTGTGGTCGCCCAGCGCCAGGTCGGTGAGCACACCGGGTGGAGTGTCCGGATCAGCCGCAGGTCTCGCGGCGCGCTCCTCCTCCGAATCCTGGACCTCCCGCGGGGTGTGGTTCGAGCTCGGTTTCTCGATCGGCGATCGCCTTTCCTCGACTGTTCTGCGCACCCACGGGTCCGGGTCGTGGGCGAGTTCGTCCACTAGATCCTCGCTCGTCGCCGGACTCCAGGCGGCGAACGCGCGGATCGCCGGCTCGGGGTCGCGTGCCAGCACCGGCAACCACTGCGGCCCCACCTGATCCACCACATGCCGGCGCACGTAGGAATCCGGATCCTGAACGAGGATCTCCGCCACGCTCTCCGGCAGGTCAGGGCGTCCGGCCACGAGCAGTCGCACCTCCACCTCGTCGTCCCTGACCAGCACTTCCATCAGCTCGACCGGGAGCGGCATCGCTTCCGCCGCCACGCTCCGTTCCGCCGGGCCGTGTGCCGTGGCCAGTTCGCGCACCAGGTCCTCGGACAGGTAGCGCCTGCCCGACGGGTAGCCCAGCGGGGCCACGTCACCGGTGCGGCGCCAGTAGCCGATCAGCAGGCCGACGATCGCGAGGGGGAGCGAGCGGCGTCTGGAGAGGTGCTCCATGACGTCCGGCAGGTCGCTCGACGCCAGCACCAGGAGAACCTCGTCCGGCGCGGACGGGTTCACCGTCAGGCCGAGACAGCGGATCCGTTGCGGATCCCTGGTCGTGATGCCGCGAAAGACCAGCTCTTTCATGTCCGGAGCGTAGCGGCGGAAAGTGTTGTGATCATTGGGTTTTCGCCTAATCTGGCCCGATGCCGTTGCTCGGACCAGCTGATCCGCTGCCGCACGTGCCCCGGCGTGTTCTCGTCGCGGGCAACGCCGGATCGGGCAAGTCGACGCTGTGCCGTCGCATCGCCGATCAGCACGCTCTCCCGCGCGTCGAGCTGGACAGCCTCTACTGGGGTCCACAGTGGACGCCGCGGCCGGAGTTCCTCGCCGAGGTCGCCGCGTTCGTGCGGGAGGACCGCTGGGTCACCGAGTACCAGTACAAGGCGGCGCGGCCCGCGTTGCTGGCTCGGGCGGACACCGTGGTGTGGCTCGATCACCAGTTCCCGGTCGTGATGGGGCGGCTGGTGAGTCGCACGGTCAGACGTCGCGCGGCAGGGGTGGAGTTGTGGAACGGTAACCAGGAGCCGTCGCTGTGGTCGGCGTTCACCGACTCCGAGCACATCCTGCGATGGGGCTGGAAGAGCTACCGGCGCAACCGGGCCAGGGTGCTCGCCCTGGTCGACGACGTCGTGGTCGTGCGGTTGCGCGGGCAGGGGCAGGTGGAGCGGTGGCTCTCGGGACCGCTCGCCTCGGTCGGGGAGGAGCGTGCTCGGTGAGAACGGCGCTGGTGCTCGGCGGTACCGGGATGTTGGCGGGATGTGCGCAGCTGCTGGTGGCGCGCGGGTGGCGGGTGGTGCTGCCGTCGCGGACCCGGCCACTGATGGCCGACGACGCGCCTGGACGGGCGGCGCGGGCGACGATCTCCCGGGGGCACCGGCCTACGTGGGTCAGGGCGGACTGGACCAAGCCGCACGAGCTGGCGTCCGAGGTCGAGTACGAGCTGCAGGGCAAGCCGGTGAACCTGCTGGTCGCGTGGGTGCACGACAACTACCGCGCTGGTGTGCTCAAGGCCGTGCAGCACCTTCTGGCAGACAACGCGCCGGTGGTGGAGGTGCACACCTCGACGCCGGTGCCGGACCCGGTGCTGCCGCACCCGACTCAGCAGGTGTTGCTCGGTCACTTCATGCACGACGCCACACAGCGCACGAGCCGTGCGGTGTCGGAGGCGGTCGAACGGGCGTTGGAGGGACGGGCGCCCTCGCTGCATCACGAGGACGCCCGCTGAAGCCTCAGCCTTGCCGGACCTCGGTCTTCTGGACCTTCGCCCGGCCGATCTCCGCCTGCACCTTGATGCCGGCCGCCACGTCCACGAGCTGGCGGACGACCACGTCCTCGTTGCGGATGTCCTTGATCTTCTGCTTGGTCTTCGTGACGAACTCGAACGCCGTGACCTCCGCCGCCTCGATCTCGGCGACCTTCTGGAAGTCCTTGCTGAAGTCGAGGATCACCTCCGCGTTGTCGAGGATCACCAGCTGGTAGTCCGACGGCACGTCGGAGGCGAAGCCCTTCTTGAACTCGCCGGCGACCTTGATGCCGTCGGCTGTCTCCTCGAAGTCGAGGACGCCGGCGACCGGGGTGAACAGCGCTTCCTGAAAGTCGGCTGTGGCCTTCGCGGGTTCGGGTTCGGCCAGCGCCGCGGGGGCCGTCAGCACGGTGCACGCGAGCAGAGCGACGAGGATGCTTAGCGGTTTCGGCATGTCTTCGTTCGTACCGGCGGTCGTTTAGCTCCGCTCGACCAAAGGTATCGCTCGATCGGGCGTTGAGGTTGTACGCTCCGCGCCGACGTCGGGGGACGTGGGTTTTCTGGGGGAAGTCATGAGTGTTGTCAGGCCCGCGCATGCCATCGGAACGGCGGCTGCGGGAGCGATCGCGATCGCGGTGACCGTCGAGGTCGCGACGACCGCGATGTCGTGGGTCACCGTGTCCGTGGCGGCGGCCGAGATCTCCTATTGGATCTCATTGCTCGTGCACGTCGTGGCCGGTGTGCTGTTCGTCGTGTGGATGAGTCAGGCGCGGCTCAACGCCGACGTCATCACGTCGACGCACCAGGCTCGCTACACCAACATGTGGGTGTTCGTCGGCTGGATCATCCCGCTCGCCAACCTGTTCATCCCGTACGCGGTGATGCAGGACATCTGGCGCGGGTCGGACCGCACGCGGCCCATGGCCGGGCTGAAGCAGCGGCCCGAGAGCGGCCTCGTCAAGGCGTGGTGGCTCTGCTACATCGGCTCGAACCTGATCTCGACGGTGGCAGGCCTGAGCGCCGAGCAGGACGTCGCGATGCTGGCCACGATCGCCGTGCTGGCCTCGATCACGGCCGCGGTGCTCGCCGCCCAGATGATCAAGCGGGTGAACGGGATGCAGGAAGCCGTTCCCGTTCAGGTGGAGGCGTGATGAGCGGCTACATCGATCTGAAGGACGTCCGGATCAGCGGCCACGTGAGCCAGGTGCTGATCGCGGTGGTGGCCGTCGCGTCCGTGATCGGCACGGCGCTCCACCCGAGCGACGGCGACCCGATGTGGGACCTGACGGTGCTGCTGCTGATGGCGCCCGCTGCCGTGGCGTTCGGGATCTGGGTCCGCAACGCCTCGCAGAACGCCAGTGCCATCGCGTTGCGCGAGGTGAAGCAGATGGCGGACATCTGGCGGGCGTCCGACCACGCGCAGCGGGACGTGCCGTTCGAGCAACGGGTGCCGAGCCGGTGGATCAAGCCGTGGCAGTGGACCTTCCTGGCCATGATGGCGTCAGAGGCGGTGGAGGTGTTCCTCGACAGCGGATCCGGCTATCGCGCTGTCGCGGTGGCGTCCGCGGTGCTGGCCGTCGTGGCGGCCGCACTGGCGGCGGTCGTGATCGCACAGGTCACTGCGTTGCAGCGGCCCGAACTGGTGGCTGAGCTCTAACGGGCCGGTCCCAGTCCGCGCACCAGGTGCATGACCGAGTCGCGCACGTCCGCCCGTGACCGCTCCGGCTGGAAGACCTGCCAGTCCAGCGCGATCACGAGCAGCGTGCCGAACAACGCGGCCGACGCGGTGCCGACCTCGACCCCTTCTGGCAGGCGGCCCGCGTCGGACAGGCGCTTCATGTGGCCGCGCACGATCGACACGATGTCGTCGCGCAGCAGTGAGAGGGTGCCGTGCCACTGGCCCGGCGTGCGCCACAGCTCGGAGACCAGCAGCTGGCCGAACGCCGGGTACTCGGCCCAGAAGCCGAGCATCTCGTCGACCAGCGCCTCCAGCGAGTCCTCGGAACCCTCGGCGGACCGCAGCCGGCCCGCGAGGATCTCCACTCCGTGGTGCAGCAGGGCCTCGACCAGGGCGTCCTTCGAGGCGAAGTTGTAGTAGATCGTGCCCTTGGCGACACCTGCCTCCGCGGCGATCTCGTCGACCGTCACCGAGGCCGCGCCCCGTTCGCCGACCAGCTTCAACGCCGCGTCGAAGAGCTTCTGCTTGGTCGCTGTCGTGCGCGCGCTCACAGCACGAGCTCCGGCTTCAGCTTGGACGCTGTCCACACCCGCTGCTTGTAGGCCGCCACGGACGACAAGGCTAGGGCTCCGAGCAGCCAGGCGAGAAGGATCAGCGCATCCTTTCCGACGCTGCCGAGGTCACCGCCGTACATCAGGTGGCGCAGGCCGTCGACCGCGTAGCCCATCGGCAGGCCGTAGTGCAGCGGATACAGCGGCACCGGGATCGTCTGCCACGGGAACGTGCCACCCGCGCTGACCAGCTGCAGGATCAGCAGGATCAGCCCCAGGAACTTGCCGACAGCGCCGAACGCGGCGTTCAGCGCGTGCAGGATCGCCACGAACGTCAGTGACATCAGCACGAGGAACCCGAACGTGCCGAAGGGGTTCGACGGCTCGATGTCCACCACGAACCGCACGACCGTGAACATCACGAGCACCTGCACGACGCCGAGCAACGCACCTGGCAACCAACCACCCAACGCCACTCGCAGCGCGGACTGACCCGCGGCCAGCGCACGGCGTGAGAGCGGGCGCAGCAGCAGGAACAGCACGAACGCGCCGATCCACGTCGCCAGGCCCAGGAAGAACGGGGCGAGGCCGGCGCCGTAGGTGGCGGCCTTCGTCTGGGACAGGCCGCGCACCGCCACCGGGTCACCGATCGCCTGCGCGATGGCCGCCCGGGTCGGGTCGTCCTGGTTCGGGATCTTGTTCACCCCACCTGACAGGCCGTCGTGCAGTTCCGCGGAACCGCTCGCGAGCTTCGTGGCGCCGTCCTTGAGCTGCGGCGTACCGGTCGCGGCCTTCTGCAGGCCGTCGCGGAGCTGCGCGTTGCCGTCGGCGAGCTTCGTCGCGCCGTCGTCGAGCCTGACGACGCCGGCGACCAGGCCGGGCATCTTGGACGAGAGCTGCTCGGCCCCGTCGGCCACCTGGTCCGCGCCGGTCGCGAGCTTGCGCAGGTCACCGGCGGCGCCCTGGACCTTGCCGTTGGCGTCGTCGACGGGCTTGCGGACCTGGCCGAGCGTGGTCAGCACGTTCTGCACCTGGTCCTCGGTGAACCCCAACGCGCGCAAGCGGGCCGCGATGTCGCCGTTGGCCTGGTCGAGCACGCCGACGAGGGCCTGGGCCTTCTTCGCGTACTCCTCGGCCTGGGTCGCGGCGGTCTCGTTGCCGTTCGCGACCTGGCGCGCGCCGTCGGCGATCTTCTTCGCGCCGTCGGGCAACGGTGCGGTCTGCGAACGGAGTTCGTGCGTGCCGTCACGCAGCTGCGCGGCACCGTTGGCGGCCGTCACCGCACCGGTGGACAGCTGCTGGACGCCGCTGTCGAGCTCACCGATCTTGTCCCGCAGCGTGGCGCTGCCGTCCGCGAGCTGCTTGGCGCCGTCGACCGCCTTGGTGGTCTCCTGGCGGATCGTGGAGAAGCCGAGCAGCAGTTTGTCGGCGGCCTCGGTCGAGACCTTCGCCGTGACCGCGCGGCGCACCTCGGAGACGACCTGGTTCGCGATCGTGCTGCCCAGGTAGTTGTTGGCGTCGTTCGTCGTCAGCGTCAGCACGCCCTGGCGCGGCTTGTTCTGCTCCGCGGACGTAAGCGCCTCGGAGAAGTCCTCCGGCAGCGTGAGGGCGAAGATGTACTTGCCCTTGCGCACACCCTCGTCGGCGTCGTCGACGACCTGCCAGTTGAACTTCTTGCCTTTCAGCAGCTCGTCC
This sequence comes from Lentzea sp. NPDC054927, assembly GCF_053610285.1. Classification (NCBI taxonomy): domain Bacteria; kingdom Bacillati; phylum Actinomycetota; class Actinomycetes; order Pseudonocardiales; family Pseudonocardiaceae; genus Lentzea; species Lentzea sp. NPDC054927. The sequence goes on along the minus strand of NZ_JBSGXZ010000026.1, from coordinate 12,139 downwards.
GCGACGTCCTTGCCAGCGTTGAGGTCCTTCGCGCCCTTGTCCTTCACGACCAGCGCGGCGGGCACGTTGTTGAGGTTCGCGTACGGATCCTTGTTGGCGTACAGGTAAAGCGAGGCGTACAGCAGAGGCACCAGCGCCAGAGCCAGGACGGCGAGCTTGGGGAGCTTGCCGGAGGTGATCCGGCGAAGTTCGTTGAAGGCCATGCGAAGGGCGCTCATGCGGTGATCTCCATCTTGGTGTCGTTGTTGTCCTCACCAAGGCGCGCGTGCGGGATGTCGAGGATGTGAGCGGAGCTGTTCGAGCACAGGGCGACCACAGACCGTTCGGGGGTCACGTAGTCGTGCGCCAAGGCGAACCACTCGCGCGGGTTGGGGTGGTAGCGGTCCGGGCAGTCGAGGACGAGCGCCGTGACGCCAGGGCGTTCGGAGGCCAGTTCGAGCATCACCGCACAACGGGTGTGCGCCGGCACGTGCTCGAAACGCTTGTTGGCGTGCTCGTCGGCGGCGTGCTCGACCAACCAGTCGTGCACCGCCTTCTTGCCGGACGGCATGCCGTTCATCGCGAGCTCCTCGCCGACGACGGCCGCCAGCGACAGCGCGTCCTCCGGCTCGTTCACCTCGGGGGCGTCGACCAGCACGACCTGCTTGCGCAGCGTCTTCGCGTCCGGCGACACCGTGCCCGTCGAGGGCTTCATCCGACCGGACAGCAGCAGGCCGAGCGCGGTGTGACCGGTGCCGGGCTCACCCGCGACCAGGGTCAGCTCGCCGGGCTTCACGGTCAGCGAAGTCGGCCGGAGCAGGGGACCATGTCCCCCGTTGACACCTGCGCGACTTGCGTGGATCTCCACGTCTTTACCTTCCGTTTAAACTGACCGGTCAGTACAAATTCTCCCGCAGACCTCTGCCAACGGCAACTCGGACATAGGTCACCTAAGGGCGGAGGCGGGGCGTACTTCCCACACGGTCCACAGCGGCCGGTAGCCCTGACGCGGCCAGAACACCGAGCTCAGCGGGTTCGGCGGGTTGTAGTAGAGGTACGTGCCGACCGCGCCCATCCGGTGAAGTTCCTGGTGGGCGTGGGCGACGAGCTGCTGGCCGATGCCGCTGCCGCGGGCGCCGGGCAGCACGGAGACGCAGTTCACATAACCCCAGCGGCCGCGCGGCAGCCTCGTGGCCGCGCTGGTGCCCGGTTCGGACGACACGATCGCGCACTCGGCGAGCGCCACCGCGATGCCGTCGCGTTCGGCGAGCCAGATGGGGCTCGCGTTGTTCAGGCGGTCGACGAGCGCGCGTCGTTTGAGGGCCGGTGCCTCCGGGCGGACGATCGTGGAGCCGACGAACGACGAGTACTCCAGCTCCGCGAGCGACAGCTCCAGCACGGTCTCGAGGTCGTGCGGGGTGGCCCGGCGGATCGTGAGCGTGCGGGGGACGTGCGGATGGGGAGTCCGCAGCCTGACCCCGAGCACGGACAGCGGCACCAGGCCGTGGTCGAGGAACGCCCGTGCGGCCTTCGTGTCACGGCTCGGCCAGTGCACGACGCACGCCGTGTCGTCGCCTATCTCCTGCGTGTCGAGGTGTTTGCGCCACCGCTTGAGGAGCGCGTCCATGCCCTGTGTGTCGCCGACCAGCGGCAACAGCTCCCACACCTCCGCCGCCGACCACAGCCGGGTGGTCGAGAGCCGGTCGAACCTCTGGTGGCTGATGACCCCGGCGACGCGCTCGCCGTCCGCCAGCGCCGCCGTGAGGACGTGGCCGTCCGTCGGCGGTTCGGTGGCGGGTGGGAGCAACGGGTCCAGCGCCGCGAAACGAGCTGACTGGGCCGCCACTAGTCCGCGTGCCGAGGTCATGAACGAGGAGGTTACGACGTCAGACGGGTCCGGAAGATCGCGGTGCCGGGGAAGAGCTTGCCGCGCAGCGGGCTCCACTGGCCCCAGTTGCGGGTGTGACCCTTCGGCCACTCGGGCTCGACGAGGTCTTCGACGACGAATCCCGTGCTCGTGAGCGCGCGGACGTAGTCGCCGAGCGTGCGGTGGTGCTCGACGTAGACGGCGTGACCCTCGCCGTCCACCTCTACATAGGGGGTGCGGTCGAAGTACGACTGCGTGACGGTGAGGCCGAGCGGGCCGGGGTCGTCCGGGAAGATCCACCGCATCGGGTGGTTGACCGCGAACACCCACGGCGCGCCGGGGCGCAACACGCGGGCGACCTCGCTGAAGACCTCCCGCACGTCCGCCACGAACGGCACGGCGCCGAACGCGGAGCAGGCGGCGTCGAAGCTCCCGTCGCGGAAGGGCAGTTGATCAGCGCTGGCCTGCACCAGGGGGACGTCGATACCGGTCTTGGCGTTGTTCTCCCGCGCGTGGCGGAGCATGCCCTCGGAGATGTCGAGCGCGGTGACGTTCGCGCCGTTGACCTTGAGCCAACGGGCGCACGGAGCACTGCCGGCGCCGACCTCGAGGATGCGCTGACCAGCGACTTCACCCAGGAATCGGGAGTCCTCTTCTCGCACGCCCTCCGGGCACCAGACGAAGTCCGCCGCACCCAGGAAGTCGCCGTGCGTGTCGTGGTAGTCGTCGGCGTCGGCGTCCCACCAGATGCGGTTCGCCACGCGTGACTCGGCGGCGTCCGCCCCGCGCTTGACGATGCCGGCCGTGCCGAGCGCTTGCTCCGCGCTCGCGTGCTGGTTGGACACACTGCTCCTTCACATGGGGGCTGGTTTGCTTGCTCGTCTCGCGGCCGCGTACGATATCGCGTGCGTAGTGGGTTAGTGCTGCCCATGATCCAGAACCGACGGATTCCAGGTCGCTGCGACGCTGCGCGCGCACCACTACCAGCCAATCAATGCCAATCCGTACCGGAGCCACCTACCTAATGTCCACCGACACCACCACCGCCCCCGTTGCCGCTGCTCCCAAGCAGGTCGCGATCAACGACATCGGGACGGAGGAGGACTTCCTCGCAGCTATCGACAAGACGATCAAGTACTTCAACGATGGCGACATCGTTGAGGGCACCATCGTCAAGGTCGATCGGGACGAGGTCCTGCTCGACATCGGCTACAAGACCGAGGGCGTCATCCCCTCGCGCGAACTGTCGATCAAGCACGACGTCGACCCCAACGAGGTCGTCAAGGTCGGTGACGAGGTCGAGGCGCTTGTTCTCCAGAAGGAGGACAAGGAAGGCCGACTGATCCTCTCCAAGAAGCGCGCTCAGTACGAGCGTGCGTGGGGCACCATCGAGGCGCTCAAGGAGAAGGACGAGCCCGTCAAGGGCACGGTCATCGAGGTCGTCAAGGGTGGTCTCATCCTCGACATCGGCCTCCGCGGCTTCCTCCCCGCCTCGCTCGTCGAGATGCGTCGCGTCCGCGACCTCCAGCCGTACGTCGGCCGTGAGCTCGAGGCGAAGATCATCGAGCTGGACAAGAACCGCAACAACGTGGTCCTGTCCCGCCGCGCGTGGCTCGAGCAGACCCAGTCCGAGGTCCGCAGCGAGTTCCTCAACCAGCTGCAGAAGGGCCAGGTCCGCAAGGGCGTCGTGTCCTCGATCGTCAACTTCGGTGCCTTCGTGGACCTGGGTGGCGTCGACGGCCTCGTGCACGTCTCGGAGCTGTCCTGGAAGCACATCGACCACCCGTCCGAGGTTGTCGAGGTCGGCCAGGAAGTCACCGTCGAGGTTCTCGACGTCGACATGGAGCGCGAGCGCGTCTCCCTCTCGCTGAAGGCGACCCAGGAAGACCCGTGGCGCCAGTTCGCCCGCACCCACGCGATCGCTCAGATCGTGCCGGGCAAGGTCACGAAGCTGGTTCCGTTCGGTGCGTTCGTCCGCGTGGACGAGGGCATCGAGGGCCTGGTCCACATCTCCGAGCTGGCCGAGCGCCACGTCGAGATCCCGGAGCAGGTCGTCCAGGTCGGCGACGACGTCATGGTCAAGGTCATCGACATCGACCTCGACCGTCGCCGCATCTCGCTGTCGCTCAAGCAGGCCAACGAGGGCTTCACGGTCGACACCGAGTTCGACCCGACCCAGTACGGCATGGCCGCCGAGTACGACGACCAGGGCAACTACATCTACCCCGAGGGCTTCGACCCGGAGACCCAGGAGTGGCAGGACGGCTTCGACAAGCAGCGTGAGGAGTGGGAGCGTCAGTACGCTGAGGCCCACACTCGTTACGAGGCCCACATGAAGCAGATCCGCAAGGCTGCTGAGGCTGAGGAAGAGGCGACTGCTGAGGGTGCGGGCAACTACACCTCCGGTGGGGACGCTCCTTCGGCTTCGGTCGGCGCGCCGGCTCAGTCCGGTGGGACGCTCGCCTCGGATGAGCAGCTTGCTGCTCTTCGGGAGAAGCTGTCTGGCGGCATGTGAGTCTGCCGTGTAGGTAGTTAGGCCTGAAGGCCCCCGCACTCCGGTGCGGGGGCCTTTTGCCTGTCCTTGTGGCGTCTGCAAGTACCGCCAACCCGAGATCAACAGGCACTTATCTACTACCAACTGCCTGGGTTATCCACAGGTTCAGGAGCAAGGCAGCACTGCGAGGTTGGGCTGTAGCAGGCTGAGCCGATGGACGAGTGGATTGACGATGTCATTGAGCACGACGGATTGATCTTGCGTGAGCGGGCGCTGCGTGACGGCGTAGATCCCGACCAGATCATGAAGGCGCTGCGGACGGGACGGATTCGACGCGTGCAACGTTGTGTGTACGTGCGCCGAGGATCAGAGTCGGCTCCGTTGGCGTTGGCGAGGGCCGCTGTGCTGAGTTCTGGGGTAGCAGATGCGGTTGCGAGTCATCAGACCGCTGCGCGCGTCCATGGGCTAGCTGTACCTGATGGAAGATGGCCGGAACACGTCACCGTCGCACGCAACGAGCGGCGTATCCGGAGACGCGAGTTGATCTGTCACGGCCGGGCTCTCGCGCAGGGTGACGTCGAACTTCGTGATGGCGTACCCGTGACTAGCGCAGTGCGTTCGTTGCTCGACATGTCTGCTGAAGTGCCCAGGCTCAACGCTGTTTGGGCGATCGATGATGCTGTCCGCCGCGGAGTCGTCTCTCCGCGTCAGATCGCCATGTCGTTGTCGGCGCGTGTCGGAGGACGTGGCGACGGTGTGATCAAGCTGCGGGTGGCTGAGGCGGACGGGCGAGCAGAGTCGATCCTGGAAACCGCTGGCAGACTTGTGCTGAGGGACGCTGGCGTCATGCCGCCGAGCACTCAGTACGAGGTTTTCGACGGCGGTGAGCTCGTAGCGCGCCTCGACGCCGCTTATCCAGAATGCCAACTCGGTATGGAGTTCGACGGCGTTGCTGTGCACAACGCTCCGCGTGCGTTGCATCGAGATCGGCACAGGCAGAACCGCTTGCTGCATCTCGGCTGGACGCTGCTCAGATTCACGTGGTGGGACGTGGTGCACGATCCGGAGGGGTTCGTGGCTGCGGTGCGGCGGGGCTTGAGCGCGAGGGGAGTTGGGTGTAGTTAACGGCGGTTTGACCATGAGTTGGTGGTACTTGCAGACGCCTTTGCTGAACGACTGGGCGTCGCTTGGGGGGTGACCCGTTCACTCTGTGGTGGAGGGCTGAGTCCGTTGTGTAGGTTGACAAACCTATGCGTGGGAACGAGTTCTTCGTGGTGCTGAGCGCGGTTGCGCTGGCTGTGGTGTGTGCGGGTTGCAATGCTGCGGTTCCGCAGACTCAGGCGCCGCCGCCGCAGATCCCGAAGATCACGCCGCCTACTACGCCTTCGCGGGTGCCGTTGATGGTGGATCGGGCGTTGCCGGACGACTGTGAGCTCGTGGTGCCGGTTGAGGTGATGAATGCGACGCTCGGGCAGGAGTTGCCTGGGGAGCCTCGGATCATCATCGGCATCAAGGAGCCTGGGATCGGGCGTACTGGCAAGATCGATTGCTACTACGGGATTCCTGAGAAGAAGAACTTGCCTGAAGCGAAGATCGTCATCGGGTTGTCGACCTATACGGACGACTTGACGGCTCGTACTCGGGTTGGCGAGAGCGTTGAGGCCGAGCGGGCTGAGGGGGCCAAGGTCACTGAGGTTGATGTCGGGAAGCAGAAGGGGACGTTGATCGAGGGCAAGGACGAGCAGCTGCTCATCGGGTACCTCGGCAAGTCGACGTTCGTGGTGCGCAACCGCAACAACTTCATCCCCAAGGAGAAGCTCGTGGCGATCTTGCCGGTACTGGCCCAGCAGTCGATGACGCCGCCGGTCTAACCTGGCGGCATGCTCAGGGTGGGGTTGACCGGGGGAATCGGGTCCGGCAAGTCGACGGTTGCGCGTTTGCTCGCTGCTAACGGTGCGGTGGTCATCGATGCGGACAAGCTTGCGCGTGAGGTGCTGGAGCCTGGGAGTGACGGGCTTCGGGAGGTCGTCAAGGCCTTTGGTGAGGACGTGCTGAACGGGGACGGCACGTTGGACCGGGCTGCGTTGGCTGCCAAGGCGTTTGCTTCTGAGGAGGCTCGGCAGACGCTCAACGGGATCACGCATCCGCGTATTGGGGCGTTGACCGGGCAGCGGATGGCTGAGGCTCCTGAGGACGCGATCGTGGTGCACGACATCCCGTTGCTGGTGGAGCGGGAGATGGCGGCGGCGTATCACCTGGTGATCGTGGTGTATGCGGACGCCGAGACTCGGTTGCGGCGGCTGGTCGGCAGCCGGGGGATGGATCGGGCGGACGCGGAGAAGCGGATTGCCGCGCAGGCCACGGATGAGCAGCGGCGGGCTGTTGCTGACGTGTGGCTGGACAACTCCGGGGAGATTCCGGACGTCACCGGGTTGTGGGATCGGCTGGTGGGGTTCGAGAAGAACGTTCGGACGCAGTCGTATGCGTCCGGGTCGCCGATTGTGGTGCCGTATGACGAGCGGTGGCCTGCGCAGGCTCGGCGGGTGGCACGGCGGATCAGTGTCGCGGCTGGTGGGCGGCGCGTGGAGCACATCGGGTCCACGGCTGTGCCTGGGCTGGCGGCCAAGGACGTGCTGGATTTTCAGCTTGCCGTTGAGGACATGGAGACCGCTGACGGGTTGCAGGACGCGTTGGCGCTGGCCGGGTTTCCGTACGTGGGGCCGTATGAGGACACGCCTCGTGGTGAAGGGGAGTGGAGCAAGCGGTTGCACGCCGGGTCGGATCCTGGGCGGCGGGTGAACCTGCACCTGCGGATCGAGGGTGCTGCCAACTGGCGGTGGGCCGTCGATTTCCGGGACTGGCTGCGGCACGACGGTCAGGCTCGGGAGGAGTACGCGGCGCTCAAGCTCGAGTTGTCCCAGCGGTTCGCGGCCGATGCCGGCGCCTTCGCCTACGGGGAGGCGAAGGAACCGTGGATGGAGGCGGCGGTCGCGCGGGTCGAGGCCTACAGGGGCGGCCAGGCGTCGTAGATGCCGTGCCACGTCAGCCACGAGGTGAGGTTGTGGTTGACGTTGCTGAGTTCTTCGAGGGTGCGGTGGACCGTGCGCAGCGCCTGGTCGGCGTCGCCGGGGCGCAGGACGCGGCCTGCCACGGCGGCGGCGAACTCCTCGCTGCGCACGATGCGGGCCGTGGTGCCGCCGGGGACTGCCAGGCCCAGCAACAGGTCCGTGGTCTGCCAGTGGCGGTGATCGCGCTCGACGCGGACCGCGGACAGCACGCTCGGGCCGCTGCGGGCGTGCCGAGAGCGGGCGCGGTAAGTCGTCAGGCGCACGCCCAGTTCGGGCATCAGCCAGGTGACCTCGGCGTCGGAGAACGGGTCTTCCGGGGTGGGATGCTCGATCCGCAGACCCCACCGTTCGACATCGCACGAACTGAGAGTTCGCGAGCCGCCGGACGAATAGGTTCGCACGCCGGAAATGGTGTCGACGACATCGACCAGCTGAGGTGTAGTGACCGCTCCCACGACGCTGAGGGTAGTCAAATATGTGCTTGGAGTTACACGCCGGGTCGATTCGTTACGTCACGGTCAGATGACGACCACACTCTGTGTATCAACGCCAGCTGGTGGGACAACCTGAAGAGGTGAGCCACCTGACCACATCGTGACCGTGCGCTGAAATGCCGGACACCGCCGAGTAGGTGGTTTCCAGCGCCCACTGCGCGCGTTCCGGAGTGATCAGACTGTGCTGAACTGCGGTGATCAACTCGTCGGTGTCCAGCACGATCACGCTGTGCCCCGTCCGGACGATCAGGTCGAGGTACAGATCGGTGGTTTTCCAGACGCTGCCGACCGCGTTGATCTCCACGACGTCCACGTAGAAGTCGAAGTCGAGCTCGTGGCCGGGGTGCCAGGACTGGCGGGTGACCCTGATGTTGAGCTTGGGCACGAACCAGCTCTCGAAGTGGCTGATCTTCGGATGCCCGGCGAGCGGCCGGAACATGTAGAGACCCGTCGGGGTGAGGCGGTACTCGTCGACGCTCCTCAACAGACCCTTGGGATCTGTGTTGCTCTTGGCGTCCAGGTCGAAGTACTCGATCTTCGGCGGATGGATGTGTGCCACGTCAGCGATACTGCCATCGTTGCGCCGTGCGGCCACTTAGGATGCCGCGCATGTTCGGGATCATCCGCCCCTGCCGCAACAGAATGGGCGTTGAGCTGCGGTCGTCGTGGCTCGCGCACCTGTGCGGGATGTGCCTGTCGTTGCGCGACGAGCACGGTCACCTTTCGCGTCTCGTCACCAACTACGACGGGCTGATGATCTCGGCCGCGGTCGAGGCGCAGTCCGGCGTCTCGCGGCGACCGGCAGGGCCGTGCGCGTTGCGGGGACTGAAGTCCGCGGACGTCGCGATCGGTGACGGTGCGCGGCTGGCGGCGTCGGTGTCGCTGGTGCTGGCGTCGTTGAAGATCCACGACCACGTGGACGACGGGGACGGGCTGGCCGGCCGGCTCGGGTGGGCGGGGCGCGCGGTCGCGCAGCGATGGGCAGCCAAGGGGCTGGGCACGGCCTCCGACCTCGGCTTCGACGCGTCGGTGATGGTGGATTCGGTGCGGCGGCAGCCTCTGGTCGAGGCCGCGGCGGGGCTGGGCAGTTCGGTGCTGGTGGTGACCGAGCCGACCGAGACCGCGACCGGGTTCGCGGTGGCGGAGACGGCGTTCATCGCCGGGAGGCCGCAGAACGCCGAGCCGTTGCGCGAGGTGGGGCGGCTGTTCGGGCGGGTCGCGCACCTGCTCGATGCCGTGGAGGACATGGAAGCGGACCGCGCGGCGGGTGCGTGGAACCCGTTGATCGCCACCGGGACGTCGGTCGCCGAGGCGCATCGGCTGTGCCTGGACGCTCTGACGGGCATCAGGCTGGCGCTGGACGAGGTCGAGTTCACCGACGCACGGCTGGTGCACAAGCTGCTGGTGCACGAGCTGGAGGAGTCGGTCATCCGGGTGTTCGGCCGGGACCGGCACGACGACGGCAGGCGAACCCCGGTGAACCCCGGCCGGGGGCCGTGGGCGTACCCGAGGCTGACCTACCAGCCGCGGCCGCGCGGGTTCTTCGAAGGCTGTGGCGCGTCCCTGTACATGTGCGGGACCTGCCAGTTCTGCTGCCGCGACCCGTTCCCCGGCCCGTGGAGCGACAAGTGGCGCAACAACCCGTTCGACTGCGACGGGTGTGACTGCTGCGACTGCAACTGCTGCCCCTGCGATTAGGGCTCTGACCAGGCCCGATCGGAAATTGTCAGACCCTCGGCGTAACGTGCTTCCCGTGGCTTTCGCAACCGAGCTCCCGCCAGAGGAGAGCACCGTCAAGGCGCACTCCGAGCACCGTCCCGTCGGCGACATCGTCCGCTCCGACGGGCAGTTCCGCGTGGTCAGCGACTACCAGCCGGCCGGTGACCAGCCGGCGGCCATCGACGATCTGGAACGCCGCGTGCGCACCGGCGAGCGCGACGTGGTGCTGCTCGGCGCCACCGGTACGGGCAAGTCGGCGACCACGGCGTGGCTGGTCGAACGGCTGCAGCGCCCCACCCTCGTCATGGCGCCGAACAAGACGCTGGCCGCCCAGCTGGCCAATGAGCTGAAGGAGCTCTTCCCGCACAACGCGGTCGAGTACTTCGTCAGCTACTACGACTACTACCAGCCAGAGGCGTACATCCCGCAGACGGACACGTACATCGAGAAGGACTCCTCGATCAACGAGGACGTCGAGCGGCTGCGCCACTCCGCCACGATGTCGCTGCTCACCCGGCGCGACGTCATCGTGGTCGCCTCGGTGTCCTGCATCTACGGCCTGGGCACGCCCCAGTCGTACCTCGACCGCTCGATCCAGCTGGAGACGGGCGTCGAGGTCGACCGCGACGCGTTCCTGCGCCTGCTCGTCGACGTCCAGTACACCCGCAACGACATGTCGTTCACCCGCGGCTCGTTCCGCGTGCGCGGCGACACGGTCGAGATCATCCCGTCCTACGAGGAGCTCGCCGTCCGCGTCGAGTTCTTCGGCGACGAGATCGACAAGCTCTACTACCTGCACCCGCTCACCGGTGACGTCGTCCGCGAGGTCTCCGAACTCCGGATCTTCCCGGCCACGCACTACGTCGCCGGCCCGGAGCGCATGGAGCGGGCCATCCGCGACATCGAGGCCGAGCTGGAGACGACGCTGGCCCAGATGGAGCGCCAGGGCAAGCTGCTGGAGGCGCAGCGGCTGCGCATGCGCACCTCCTACGACATCGAGATGATGCGGCAGGTCGGGTTCTGCAACGGCATCGAGAACTACTCCCGCCACATCGACGGCCGTGGCGCGGGGACGGCGCCGGCGACCCTGCTGGACTACTTCCCGGACGACTTCCTGATGGTCATCGACGAGTCGCACGTGACCGTGCCGCAGATCGGTGGCATGTACGAGGGCGACGCGTCCCGCAAGCGCAACCTCGTCGAGCACGGGTTCCGGCTGCCGTCCGCGTTGGACAACCGCCCGTTGACCTGGGAGGAGTTCGCCGACCGGATCGGGCAGGTCGTCTACCTGTCCGCGACTCCGGGGCCGTACGAGCTCGGTCAGTCCGGTGGTGAGTTCGTCGAGCAGGTGATCCGGCCTACCGGCCTGATCGACCCGGAGGTCGTCGTGAAGCCGACCGAGGGGCAGATCGACGATCTGGTGCACTCGATCCGGGAGCGGGCGGAGCGGGACGAGCGTGTCCTCGTCACGACTTTGACGAAGAAGATGGCAGAGGATCTGACGGACTACCTGCTCGAGCTGGGGATCCGGGTTCGGTATCTGCACTCCGAGGTGGACACGTTGCGGCGGGTGGAGTTGTTGCGGCAGCTCCGGCTCGGTGAGTACGACGTGTTGATCGGTATCAACCTGCTGCGGGAAGGGCTGGACCTTCCTGAGGTTTCGTTGGTTGCGATCCTCGACGCTGACAAAGAAGGGTTCCTGCGGTCGGGGACTTCGCTTGTTCAGACGATTGGTCGTGCTGCTCGTAACGTGTCCGGTGAGGTCCACATGTATGCGGACCGGATCACCGACTCCATGCGGCATGCGATCGAGGAGACCAATCGGCGGCGGGAGAAGCAGGTCGCTTACAACACTGAGCGCGGGCTTGATCCACAGCCGTTGCGGAAGAAGATCACTGACATTTTGGAGGCTGTGTACTCCGAGGTCGAGGACGAGGTTCCGGTCGGGGGATCTGGGCGGAATCAGTCTCGGGGGAAGCGGGCCAACGGGGAAGGTGGCCGGTCGGCTGGGGTGTTGCAGGCTCATGAGCGGTCTGGGATGGCTCGGTCGGAGTTGGCGGATTTGGTGCAGTCGTTGAGTGATCAGATGATGAATGCGGCTCGGGAGTTGCAGTTCGAGTTGGCGGCTCGGTTGAGGGATGAGATTCAGGATTTGAAGAAGGAGCTGCGGGGGATGGACGCGGCTGGGGTTAAGTGATTGCCTGACGCGGCTTTCGTGGGTGGTTGGGTTGCGTTGGGCGGGTTCCTGCTGCGTGCGTGGGGTGGGGGCTCCGCCCCCTCGCCCCCGACACTCCCAAAAGAGCCCCCTACGCCGTGCGCGGGTTGGTGGCACGCCTGTTGCGTTGGGCGGAGTTGCGTTGCGTTGGTGGTTGCGTTTTGGGTGGTGGGCTCCCCGTCTAGCGCGCCAGAGCGAGCCACACGCGGGGAGGGGGGGGGGCAGCACCAAAAAACAATAGAAGATGAAAAACACCCCCCCCCCCCCCCCAAAAAAGACGGGGGAGTATAAAAAAAAAAAAAC